>JACFNM010000075.1 GCA_019454915.1 Chitinophagaceae bacterium | reverse complement strand
AATAGATCTTGCCGAATTTATTTTTCTGTTGATACGGGCGGCTTCCAGTGTATAGGCAATGCCCTTTAGGTAATTTTTATGAACGGTAAATTCGTAAAGACCCAGTATATGATAAATTTTAGAGGATAAGGTATCCGGCGGTATTCCAGCATTTTCAATTTCATGTTGCAACCGGATCAGATGGGTAAGTTTATCTGCGTCCGGTAAGTATGCATTGTTTTCAATGGAATCAAAACGAAGTTGAAATTCATTTCTCAGATCCTGCCCCTGAAGAGACGATATCCCGGATATCCAACAGGTAATAAGAAGAATGACTGACTGATTTTTCAAGGCGCAAATTCGTTAGAAAACAGGCTTATAATGGATAGTATCGGTCACCCGGACTGATCATAAATTTTCAAAGCGGTCCGGATGGCAAACGGTTTTTCTGAGCGGATTATTCCCTGACAGGCTTGATCGGGGCTGTACTGGTATCATTGGAGCCACCTCCCGGAATTTTTTGTGCTCCTCTCGGCGGGCATCCGGTAAGGATAATCAGGCTGAACAGGATTCCGGCCAAAAAGGATAGTTTGAATATACGATTTTTCATACCTATTCTTTTTTTATTAAAAGATACGATTTTACTGAACGATTTGTATTGAAATGAACGGGAGGCAGCAATGAGCAGATTTTTTAAGGAAGATGGATGAAGGAGATAGACGCCGTTGAGCTATCACGTTACAAGTTATCCTAAAAAATTCGGATTATTAAAAGTTTTCACTCAAATGATTTCGTTTTTTTTAGCGGGGAATCGGTAAGGTTATATACTGAATAAATTGTCCGTTATTCTTTCCTGGGGTTTCCATTAAACGTGATTCCATTTATTACCTTCGCAGCGCTATGTACGCTTTACTACGCCAAATCCTTTTTCTTTTTCCTGCCGAGCGGGCGCATTATTTGTCAATGAACAGCCTGAAAATGTTGTGTAGTGTGAAATGGATCCGGAAATGGATTACAAAATGCTTTGCTCCGCCGGAGGATTCGCGTTTGACCGTAGTCTTGCGCACAAAGCATGGAGCGATAACCTTTCATAACCCCGTGGGATTAGGCGCCGGATTCGATAAGAATGCGAAGTATTTAAGGGAGTTATCCTGCCTGGGCTTTGGTTTTGTAGAAATAGGAACGGTTACGCCAAAGGCACAGCCGGGAAACGATAAACCCAGGTTGTTTCGCCTGCCGAAGGACCGGGCGCTCATTAACAGGATGGGGTTTAACAATGACGGAGTAGATTCGATAGCGGAGAGATTGAATAAGTGGAGACAACAGAGTGCGGTATTAAAAAACGGGAGCCCGCTCATCATCGGCGGTAATATTGGAAAAAATAAGATAACGCCCAATGAAGAAGCCTGGAAAGATTATGTGATTTGTTTTGAAGCCTTGTTCGACTATGTAGATTATTTCGTGGTGAACGTCAGTTCTCCCAATACGCCCGGTTTAAGAGCATTACAGGAAAAGGATGCCCTTAAAGTAATCCTGGTCAGGTTGCAGGAGATCAATGCGGGCAAGCCTCAACCCAAGCCGCTGTTTTTGAAGATAGCACCCGACTTGACGGAAGAACAATTAAAAGATGTGATTGATTTGGCGTTAGAAATAGAATTGGATGGTTTGGTAGCTGCCAATACCACCATCAACCGCAAGGGATTAATTACTTCAGCAAGCAGGGTAGCGTCTATAGGAGAGGGAGGATTAAGTGGTAAACCCGTTCAGCAGCGGTCAACGATGATGGTACAGCAGATCATTAGCCGCTCCGGGGGGTCAATACCAATCATTGCCAGCGGGGGGATATTTGATGGAAAAGATGCGAAGGAGAAATTAAAATCGGGCGCCGTTCTTGTACAGGTGTGGACCAGTTTTATTTATAGCGGGCCGGGTATAGTCAAGAAAATTTGCAGAGAGCTGTTGTGATAAACGTACCTTTTATCTTTCAATAGTGTTTCGGATCAGTCCTTCCGGTATATGTCCAGTAAACCATCCGGAAGGTTGACATATACGGTTCTGTTTTTCCGGTCAATTTTTTCTAAGGTTTGTTCATGCAGGGGAATGAGTATTTCATTTGCCCCCTGCCAGATTTTGCAGAGAATTTGATGCGGCTGGTCTATAATCTCTTCTATTTTTCCCAGGTTAACGCCTTTGTCTATCATCTGAAAGCCAAGCAGGGAGATAGAAGCGGAGGTGGAGGCATATTGCTTAAAATCTTCCTCTTTCAACCATATTTCTTTTCTGATCAATTTCAGTGCGGTTTCCCGGGTGTTTATTTCCTCAAGTCTGAGATAAATCTCTTCATCGTTTTTGATTTTTGTTAAAAGGACAAAATAGGGCAGAAAAGAGTCTTTTCGGTCTTCTATAAAAATGGCCTCTATCCCTTTCAGGGACGTTTTTTTCCCAAGACTATGCTGAAGAATAACGTCTCCTTCGAGGCCGTGGGCTGCTATGATTTTTCCTATTTTGAAGTATGCTGACATGTTAGGAGATACTCAGGAATGAAGATGGGGTGATTAGTGGGGCAAATATCCAAAAAAGGCCTTGCTGATGCAAGGCCGTAAAACACTATAAAACCAGATGATGGTAATTAATTGTTTTCTTCTTCTTTTTCTTTTTCCTCTACTTTCCTGGGCGCAACCGGTTTTCTGACTCTTCTTGATTTAGAAGCTTCTTCCTGTTTGCGTTTGATAGTACCTTCATGTTCTTCATGCCATTTCTGGAATTTGCCCATGGCGGTAGCTTCATCAAATAGTCCCAGGCTAACTCCTCTCAACAGATGCTTTAGGTATAGCACACCCTTGTATGACAGGATCCGGCGGACCGTATCAGTAGGTTGGGCTCCTTTTTGCAGCCAGTCGAGAGCCTTTTGCTTGTCCAACTGAATGGCAGCGGGCTGAGCAGAAGGATTATAGGTACCGATCTTCTGGATGAATTTTCCATCCCTTGGCGCACGGGCATCGGCTACTACTATAAAGTAGAATGGTCTTTTTTTGCTCCCGTGACGTTGCAGTCTGATTTTAACAGCCATAAAAAATAAACATTTTAAATGGGTGATACATTTAGGTTTCTTTCTTGAAGTTTGCGAAGATAAGCTTTGCTAACTATTTTCAAAGGATAAAAATACAAAAAATCATCGTTTTCCAAAACCCATCCCGCCTAATGGCATTTTATTCATCATTTTCATCATTTGTTTCATTTGCTCAAACTGCTTCATAAACTGGTTTACCTCGCTCATCTCTTTTCCCGCACCTTTTGCAATACGCGCCCGCCTGCTTTGGTTGATGACGTCCGGATTAGCTCTTTCATAAGGAGTCATTGACTGGATCATGGCTTCTATTCCCTTAAACGAATCATCGCTCACATCCACATCTTTGATGGCTTTGCCCACGCCCGGAATCATCCCCATCAGATCTTTGATGTTGCCCATCTTTTTTATTTGCTGCAGTTGATCCATAAAATCCTGAAAGTCAAACTGGTTCTTCCGCATTTTCTTTTGCAGCCTCGCAGCCTGGGTCTCATCAAATTGTGCCTGTGCCTTTTCGACAAGGGAGGTGATGTCTCCCATGCCCAAAATCCGCTGGGCCATTCTTTCAGGGTAGAATACATCCAGGGTGTCTAACTTTTCTCCACTGCTGATGAATTTGATGGGTTTATTTACTGTATACTTCACGGACAGAGCCGCCCCCCCGCGCGTATCCCCATCCAACTTGGTAAGCACCACTCCCGTAAAGTCCAGACGGTCGTTGAAGGCTTTGGCGGTATTTACGGCATCCTGACCGGTCATTGAATCCACCACAAACAGAATTTCCTGGGGTTTGACCGCCTCTTTGATTTGCTCCACTTCTCTCATCATCGCTTCGTCTATAGCTAACCTTCCGGCAGTATCTATAATCACCACGTTCTTGTTTCTGCTCTTAGCTTCTTTAATGGCATTTTGGGCGATAGAAATAGCATTCTTATTATCCGGCTCGCTATATACGTCTACCTGTAACTGATCCCCTAATACTTTTAGCTGATCAATAGCCGCAGGCCGGTATATATCGGCCGCAACGAGAAGAGGAGATTTTCCTTTTTTTGATTTAAGATAATTTGCCAGCTTGCCACTGAGCGTTGTTTTACCGCTACCCTGTAATCCGGCAATCAGAATGACGGCGGGGTTTCCGGTCAGGTTTAATTCACTCTCTGAGCCGCCCATGAGCGAGGTCAGTTCGTCCTTTACGATTTTCACCATTAACTGACCCGGACTCACCGACGTAAGCACTTTTTCGCCTAAGGCCTTGGTCTTCACCGTATCCGTAAATTCTTTGGCAATCTTATAGTGTACGTCAGCATCTACCAAAGCACGGCGGATATCTTTTACCGTATTGGCGATATTCAATTCATTGATTCTTCCCTGCCCCCTGAGTTGCTTAAACGCGGAATCTAATCGTTCAGATAATGACTCAAACATAACTTCGTTTATTTAATAATTCACCGGCAATGAACCGATAGGAGAGATACCCCTTCGATTCACGGGGATAATACCCTGCCTGTTCTGCACAAAAAAAGTGAACAAAGTTAAATTGTTCACTTTCAAAATTCTTGCAAACTTACGTAAACTTACCCTGAGTACTGTTTAAGAGCCTAAATAAGTTTTCAGCAATTTACTCCTCGAGGTCGTACGAAGCTTAGTAATGGCTTTATCCTTAATCTGGCGCACTCTCTCCCGTGTCAGGTTAAACCGCTCGCCGATGTCTTCGAGGCTCATCGGGTTATCACTACCTATACCGAAGAAGAAGCGTATCACATCCTGCTGCCGTTCGGTCAGCGTATGCAATGATCTTTCGATTTCTTTTTTCAGGGATTCATAATGGGCGACCTTTAGATCCACACTATCGGCGTTGGGATTTTCCATTACGTCAACCAGGGTATTTTCTTCGCCTTCTGACAGGGGCGTATCCATACTCACATGCCTTGCGGCCACGCCGAGCGTAGCGGCTATTTCGTCGGAATCAATGTCCAGCAGGTCGGCCAATTCATCGGCAGAAGGCTCCCGCTCATATTCCTGTTCCAACTGCTGAATAGCTTTGTTGATCCGGTTGGTAAGCCCCACTTTGTTCAGCGGTAAACGTACAATACGTGATTGTTCTGCTAATGCCTGGAGGATACTCTGACGTACCCACCAAACTGCATAAGATATAAATTTAAATCCTCTGGTTTCATCAAAGCGCTGAGCTGCTTTAATAAGACCCAGGTTCCCTTCGTTAATCAGATCGGGCAGAGATAAGCCCTGATTTTGATATTGCTTGGCAACAGATACCACAAAACGCAGATTAGCTTTGGTAAGCCTATCCAGTGCGTTCTGATCCCCGTGCCGGATTAACTCGGCCAGTTTCACCTCTTCTTCAGGCCCTATCAATTCCACCCGGCCGATTTCTTGCAAATACTTTTCGAGACTCTGAGATTCCCGATTGGTAATGGACTTTGTGATTTTTAGTTGACGCATACTCATTTGCAGCGAAATTTAAGAAGTTGATTGAATATCATAAATCAATGAAATCATCTATAAAACGTTGGCTACCAAAAGAAATTGCACTTCCTCAGCAATTTAAACAAATAGCAAATACCAAAAAAAAATATTATTGGCCGGTGATTAGCTGCGGTCTGCCGGGAAGAATCAGGACAAACACATCTTTTATACCGGAAGAGAATTGGAAATAGACAAACTCTTTCTTTTTAAACTGGATTAGTCTGAATTATGTGTTATATTCCGGCACGAAAAAATATTCCCAAAAAAACTTTGATGCGTCTATTAATTTTATATTATTGCAAGCTATCATGTTTTTGGACTATAAGACTTAGAAATGAGTAAAAAGCAATTATATACACTTGAATATCCTGTTCGTTGCTCACCCTCTATCCTGTATGAATTCCTGTCTACACCTGCCGGGCTGCAGGAATGGTTTGCTGATAAGGTGGACGAAAGGGACACGGTTTTTAGTTTTACCTGGGAAGGCTCCACAGACAAGGCGGAGGTATTGGAAGCAGAGGAGAACAAACGTATCCGGTTTCACTGGACACATGCGCCTAAAGACGAATATTTTGAATTTGATATTGAAAAGTCGGAGGTTACCAATCAAACAATCCTGGTCATTAAAGATTTTGCGGAAAAGAGAGACATATCCGATCAAAGCCGTCTCTGGGATTACCAGGTAAAGGAATTGTTACATAGAATAGGAGCATAGAATCTGTTTAGATATTATTCGGCTGCACACCTTTACGGATGGTACGGTATTTGCCCGACTCCTGGTTTGTCATGTAATTGTCATAAATAGGACATCTTCAGGCGACAGAAAATTTGTGAACAAAGTTTGATTGAATCCTCCCTCACCTGTTAAAATAAAATCGTTACAGTTCTCCCGGTTCCGTTGATCTCCTGAAAAATGTATTTTCGTGCCCGGATGAGTACCCCGTACGGGTGGTTTGAACAGAAATGCTAAAAATGGGTTTTAAGAAATTAGATAAACTGGTCATTGGGGCTTTTATCGGGCCTTTTGTCGTCACCTTTTTTATTACCCTCTTTGTGCTGATACTCCAGTTTTTCTGGAAATATATTGATGACCTTGTGGGCAAAGGATTGGATTCCTTTACGATTCTTCGGTTAACCAGTTATGTGGCCGCTACGGCTATACCCTTAGCCTTGCCCCTGGCGGTCTTGATTTCATCCATCATGACTTTTGGAAAGCTAGGAGAGAGTTTTGAAACGGTTGCCATAAAGTCGGCCGGAATTTCGCTTTCACGATTTATGCGGCCTTTGCTGATTATTTCTTTTCTTATCTCAGGAGTGGCTTTCTTATTTTCTAATTATGTGATACCGGTGGCTCAACTGAAGTTTCAGACTTTACTATACGATATAACGGTTGCTAAACCGGCCTTTAATTTGAAGGAAGGTGTTTTTTTCAGAGAGTTTGACGGCTACACCATTAAAATCGGGAAGAAAGAAAAGGATAATACGACCATCCACCAGGTTATTATTTTTGAGCGGAATTATAATCTGCAGGACAATATCATTATCGCTGAGCATGGCAAGATGGATATCAGCCCGGACAAAAAATTCCTGGAGTTTTATCTGACCAATGGCTGGCGTTATGAGGAAAGGGGGCCATCTTATTCCGTGAACACAGATTACATAAGGCTTGGTTTCGAAAATTATAAGAAGGTATTTGACCTGAGTTCATTTAAAATGATGCAAACACCGGACAGCCTTTTCAAAGATAATTTTCGGATGTTGAATGTAAAGCAACTCGAAAAGACGATTGACTCTTTAAAGAAGACCTCGGGCACAGGAATGGAAAAAAAAGTGGACAGAGAAGTGGGCATTAATTATTCATTTGTGAAGGCAGAGCTTTTCCCGGACAGGTATTCCTTTCCCGAGGTAGAGCCAATCCCGCCGGAAGCAGTGCAGATTCGAAAAGGAGTGAAACCCGTGCCACATAGGGAGCCTAAATATGAGCCGTGGAAAAAAAAATTAGTCCAGGCGTTTAAACCGCCGGAAGAAATCGGATACGCGCTGTTGCTTCCCGATTCTGTTCGGAGAACGGTAATGACGAGTAGTATAGACTGGATCAGTAGTCAAAAGAATACGCTGGATATTCTTGCTGAAGAAGCAAAAATGAAACGCAGGGACCTTCGGTTTCACCAGGTTGAGTGGCACCGGAAATTCACCTTATCTCTGGCTTGCGTTGTGCTGTTTCTGATTGGCGCCCCGCTTGGCTCCATCATCCGCAAGGGCGGCATGGGAATGCCACTCGTTATTGCTATTATTTTCTTCCTGATATTCCATCTGCTGAACATGTTTGGCGAGAAATTTGTTCGGGAAGGAATAACGTCGGCATTTACCGGTATGTGGCTTTCTACGCTCGTATTACTGCCCGTTGGATTCTTTTTTACCTATAAGGCGATGCACGATTCACAATTGTTTAATAAAGAGTTTTATTACCGCCTTTTCAAAAAGCTGAATGCGGTATTCGTGTATCTGAAGAATTTTAAATCCGTAAAGAACGCCTGAGGGAATATATGACTGGCCTTGCTTAAAATAAAAGAAGAATAGATGATGACCAACTGGAAAATCATAGTTTTTTTTCTTGCCGGAACTTTGGTATTGCTGTTGTTGCTTCGATTCCAGGGAAGACAACTCATCACTCCCCATGCACCCGCTGGTATTCTTTCTTTGGAATTCAGTTATCAGATTGATGATACACACGCTATCGTTCAGGAGTGGAAACCTTCACTCCGGACGGACTTTCATGTCAATATGCTTCTGGATTTTTTGTTTATACCATTTTACGGGCTTTTTCTGTATTCGACCTGCGGTTTTTTTTCAGTTCTTTTTAAAAAGGGCTGGGCACAACGATTGGGGGTGTTATTTGCGTTTGGTAGTTTGCTGGCCATGGTATTTGATGTTGTAGAAAATATGGCTATGTGTTTTTCTTATCATTTCTACAGCACTCAGTTTCTTTCCGGAATTACTACGGGAATAGCGCTGTTGAAGTTTTTGCTCGCTGGCTTAGCCGTCTTATATAGCTTTCTGTCGGCCTTTTTTCTGTTGATTTTCTGGAAAAGAAAGCTAAAAAACGGCTAATTGACGGGGCGAAGCGTTTCCGGTTATCTTAGGCGCGTTGCGATTGTCCGCAGTACATTGCCCGCTGCGGGTAGTATTTACGGGATCCGCAACAGTCAGCGGCAATTTGAAATGAGCATGATATCATAGATATCGAAGAAAAATGCTTCTAATTTTGCTACCTTAACATTTTAAACCGAAACAATAAATGCCATGAAAGTCTGGAAAGATTATCAGGAAAAAAATAAGGAACGTTTCTTACATGAATTATTGGAATTATTACGTATTCCGTCCATTAGCGCCAGCAGCGCGAATAAGCCGGATATGGTCACCTGTGCGGAGGCGGTGAAGCAAAGGCTATTGGAATCGGGCGCTGATAAGGCGGAAGTGATTGCGACAGAGGGGCATCCGGTGGTGTATGGCGAGAAGATAATCAATCCTAACCGCCCGACTGTGCTGGTTTATGGTCATTACGATGTTCAGCCCGCGGATCCACTGGAACTGTGGAAGAGCGCTCCCTTTGCACCCGAGATACGGGAAGGGAAAATTTACGCACGGGGTTCCTGTGATGATAAGGGGCAGTTTTTTATGCATGTGAAGGCGTTGGAGACGATGGTTAAGACCGATTCGCTCTTCACGAATATTAAGTTTATCATTGAGGGAGAGGAGGAAATTGGTTCCCCTAATCTCGCGAAATTTGTTTCGTCTCACAAAGATTTGCTGAAGGCGGATGTTATTTTGATTAGCGATACGGCTATGATTAGTATGGACACGCCGTCTATTGATGTTGGGGTAAGGGGACTTTCTTATATAGAGGTGGAGGTGACGGGGCCCAATCGTGATTTGCACAGTGGCGTGTACGGCGGAGCGGTGGCCAATCCGATCACCATGCTTTCGAAGATGATCGCCTCGTGCCATGACGAAAATAACCACATTACCATTCCCGGGTTCTATGATGGGGTAATAGAATCTACGCCGGAGGAAAGAAAGTTGATGGCGGAAGCGCCTTTTGACGAAGAGGCGTACAAAGAAGACCTGGGTGTGGACGCTTTATGGGGCGAAAAAGGATACAGCACCAATGAACGAACCGGGATCCGTCCAACTTTGGAGTTGAACGGCATCTGGGGAGGATACACGTTGGAAGGAGCTAAAACGGTTTTACCGGCTAAGGCATTTGCCAAAATTTCGGCACGGCTGGTCCCGAATCAATCGTCTGGCGATATTACCCAAAAGCTGCTGGCGTATTTTAAAAAGATTGCGCCCCCGGGAGTAACCGTAAAAACGCTGGTACATCACGGAGGTGAGCCTTACCTTACGCCCATAGATTCCAGGGCATATAAAGCAGCGGCAAAGGCCATCGAAACAGCATTCGGGAAGACGCCGGTTCCGGTTCGCGGGGGAGGAAGTATTCCGATATGCTCTCTATTCGAAAAGGAACTGGGTATTAAAATTGTGTTTATGGGTTTTGGCTTAGATAGCGATAACCTGCATTCGCCCAACGAAAAGTTTGATTTATTCAACTTTTATAAGGGGATTGAAACGATACCGTACTTCCATCAGTACTTTACGGAAATTCAATAGCCTGGTACGGAAACAGGGCTAACGGCATATTGGTAATCGCGGCTTATTGTTATCGCTGTTGAAATAATAAGGGTACGGATTAATGGCGCGCCATCCACTCCTGATGATGAATATATGAGATGTTTTAGGAAGCCTTCCGGTGTTCATTATATCCCAGGGAATCGGTTATTTTTTTATGAAGTTCTTCCGGTTTAAAGGGCTTGGGCACATAGTTGTTGAATCCCTTGTTGATTAAATCTTCCTTAATATTTTCATAGGTGGCGGCGGTGAAAGCGATGATGGGAATAAACGGGTGTGTCTTTCTGACTTCAGCTACTACCTGCGCCCCATCCATTTCCGGCATTTCGAGGTCTATGAGTAAAATATCGGGATGGTGTTCATAGAATTGTTTAACGGCTTTGAGTCCGTTTTCTGCTTCTACTACTTCAACGCTCCATTTCTGCAGGAAGCGTTTGGCAACAATCATGTTAATTGGATTGTCTTCCGCTAATAAAACTTTAAGTCCTTCGAGGCTGGACAGTCCGTTTAATTTGCTCTCATCTACGTAATTCTTTTGCTTACTTCCTATTTTAAAACTGAGGGTGAAGAAAAATTTGCTACCCACTCCCGGCTCACTTTCCACCTGCAAATCACCCCCCATTTGTGTTATGATTTTCTTACTGATAGACAATCCGAGCCCGGTGCCTCCAAATTTTCGCGTCGTTTCAATGTCCGCCTGGGTGAAGCTTTCAAATATTTGCTGTATTTTATTTGGGGCGATGCCAATACCGGTATCTTTCACCGCAATATAAATATCGGAGTGATCGCTTCTGTGTGCAACCTCACGCACCTCAATACTAATCTTTCCCTTTTCGGTAAACTTAATGGCATTAGCCACTAAGTTATTCATCACTTGTATTAATCGCATTTCATCGCCGTACACCTCCAGTTCCATATTTTCTTGAATATCCATTTCAAGGGTCAGGTTTTTGGAGGTGAGCAGTGAACCAAACGGCGCTATCACTTTTTGCAGAAAGGTTTTTATGCTGAAGGGCGCGATCTCCAGCATCATCTTCCCGGCTTCGATTTTGCTGAAGTCCAGGATGTCATTGACTAATTGCATCATGTGTTCGGAAGAATACTTGAGCACATCAAAGCTCTGCTTTTGCGAAGGCAGGTATTCTTCATTCAAAATGATGTTGGTGGTGCCGATGATGGCATTCAATGGCGTCCTGAGTTCATGACTCATATTAGACAGGAATCTCGATTTAATCTGGGCGGCTTTTTCCGCCTTTTCTTTGGCCTTCAGAATTTCGAATTCTGCAATTTTTATTTCGGTGATATCGAGTATACTTATTTTACAAAAGTGATTTTCGCGGTGCGTAAAAGGTACGATGTTTACGTAGGCATAAAACAGCGCGTCACCTTCCCGCCTAAAATCCATATTTCCGTACCAGGGAGATTTCTGAGAAAATGACTGCTTTCTTTGTACGATGATATGTTGCTCCATCGCTTCGCCGAGAAGCTGTTTCACGGGAGTGTTCAGTATACCCTCTTTGTTACTCAACCCGAATATTTCGGATGCTTTTTTATTACAACCGGTTATCAGGAGGCTATTCATATCAACGATAAATACGCTGTCTAACGAAGTATCATAAACCGTGTCTTTGAACCGGGTTTCATCTAATAATTTTTCTTCGTTGATTTCCAGGGTTTTTAAAATATAATAGGTAAAAGAGGCGGTGATAACCAGCGAGAGACTTAGATTGGAACTGAAAAGGGCGCTGTATTGTTCGGCACTCACCGACTGCACATTACTTACGAAGGGCGCCAGTATAAAAATGAATGCTACCGTAATGAGGGTTATAATGGAAGTCAGGATCAGTTCCTTATAGTTCTTCCGCAGATCAATAACAAAAATCAACGCAAGTAGAAAGGGAAAATAAAACAGGTGTTCTCCCGCCCTTAAACCCTCTGCATAACTTATGGCAAACAGGTAGAGATTTAAGGTGATGATACCGAGTACTTTTGCGAAGCCCCGCTTTCCGTCCTTATTCAAAAAATAACAAACAGCAAGAAGGATAATAGATGTGATGTTGAGTGAAATGCTGATATACAGTCCGTGTACCAGATTCATTAATACCGAGATAAGGTTAACGGTTATCCCGAAGAATATAAAAATAATAAGACGTTGAACCTCTTTATTTTCATCATGGTCTTTGGTTGGGTCTATACCGCTGTTCAAAATACCATAGCCAAAAGATACTAATTTGTCAAAAATATTCGTTTGCATAAATCGAAGCGTTGATGTTAACTGCTTAATTTCTATTTATTCAACGCAAAAAGTTAAACGTCTTAATAAAGCACAAATTGTGATTATGTATAATGAAGATCAGAAAACGGCATTTCTTTTTTCTCCTGAGCTGGATAATGATTTCCTGCAGGAATTATACGGTGAAGACTTGCCACAGGCTGAGATGGTTTTCGAATCGTCGGTTCAGCAACTTCATAATGGTCAGCAGGTTATGGACACCCGGTTTCATGATGGTGATTTAGAAGGGCTGCGAAAAATAGTTCACAAAGTGAAGCCGTTATTGGGCTACATGGGTATGAATTCTTTTATGGAGGAATTCGCATCTTTTGAGCAAAAGTGTACACAATTTCAAACAGCTGCCGAAGCGGAGAATGGTTATGAACAAATAAAAGCAATTGCCGGCGAAGCGATAAAGATGGGAGAGAAGGAGGTAAGCCGGCTTAAACAGCATAATACCCAACATCTATGAAATATCAGAGCATTATCGTAGAAGATCTTCAGGTGGCCGCAGATTTTTTGTCCAGGTTTTGCGAAAAATCGGGGGTCATTGATGTGCTGCATCACTTCCTGAATGCGGAAGATGCGCTTCAGTTCCTGAAAGAAAATGTGGTGGACCTTATTTTCCTGGACGTTGAAATGCCGAACACATCCGGCTTTGAGCTCCTTGATCAATTGGTGTACACCCCACAGGTGATCCTTACAACGTCCAAAACGGAGTATGCCTATGACGCTTTCCAATACAACGTAACCGATTACCTTAAAAAGCCTTTTACCTATCAGCGTTTTTTAGAATCCATTCAGAAAGTGAGTAAGAAAACGGAGCAGATGGATGGCGGTTCTGAACAGGATCACATGTTTATCAAGGCAGACGGAAAATTAATCAGGTTACACAATGATGATATTCTGTTCATTGAAAGCATGGGCGATTATGTGAAGTTTATTACTCCCGTTAAAAAATACATCACACACAATACCATCAAGAACCTGGAGACTAAAGTGAACCCGCAGGTGTTCATGAAGGTGCATCGTTCCTATATCGTTAACTTCACCAAGATAAATGATATACAGGAAAATGTGCTGTTTATTAACGGCAACATGATTCCCATCAGCAAAACCCACAAGTCGGGTGTGATGCAGAAAATAAATATATTGTAAAATTGGGGATGATTACCTCAGTGTTGTAATGGCTGGTGCATTATTCATCAGGCTCATCATTTATCATATCAGGTCTTCTTTCGCGGGTCCGCTGAAGGGATTGTTCATATCGCCAGTCCGCAATTTTTTTTGGATCACCGCTTAATAATATTTCGGGTACTTTCCATCCTCTAAACTCGGCAGGACGCGTGTATACGGGAGGCGCCAGGAGGTCGTCCTGAAAAGAATCGAACAGCGCGGAAGTTTCGTCATTCAGTACGCCCGGTAACAGGCGGCCAATAGCATCTACTAAAATAGCCGCGGGCAACTCTCCTCCGCTTAATACATAGTCGCCGATAGAAATCTCTTTTGTAATGAAATGTTCCCTGACCCGCTCATCTATTCCTTTATAATGGCCACAGATCAGAAGCAGGTTCTGTTTTAGGGAAAGTTGATTGGCTATGGATTGATTCAACTTTTCCCCATCCGGGGTAAGGTATATAATCTCGTCGTAAGTCTTGCTTTCGGATAAGTGCTCAATAGCGTTCACTAACGGTTCACACATCATCACCATGCCTGCTCCTCCGCCGTACTGATAATCATCCACCTGCCCGTATGCATTAACCGCCCATTTTCGTAAAGGATGTGTTTCTACTTTTAGCAGCCCTTTTTCCCTGGCCCGTTTCATGATAGAGTGGGAGAGCGGACTATCCAGCAACTCCGGCAATAAGCTGATAATATCAATATGCATATTGCAAAGATAGAGATAGGATTGGTGCTTAAAAATGATCTTGTAGGAAATGCCTTCCGTCCAAAGGGTGTATTTCAAATTTTCGCAGGTGGGTGGTGACACCCACCTGTAGCCCCCGCT
>JACFNM010000615.1 GCA_019454915.1 Chitinophagaceae bacterium | reverse complement strand
TTCCCCTGTGAGCAATGAAGCCTCCTACCGTAGCACAGCGCGAGGAAGCCGGGTCGTGCATCGTGGACAATCCCCTCGCTTCAAGCTCCCATTCCAGTGTCTGGTGGATAATGCCGGTACCCACTTCCACGGTCATCGAATCTTCATCTATCTTATAGATCCTGTTCATTCGCTTCGTATCAAGGGTGATACCTCCAAATACCGGTAGCGCTCCGCCCTGGGAACCACTTCCTCCTCCCCAGGTGGTTACCGGGATCTTATAATTGTTAGCAATTTTGAGCACCTTCGACACTTCCTGCGCACAGCCCGGGTGGACAATAAAATCTGCCATGGGGCGGGTGACATTAAAGTTTGCCTGGCGATCATGCCACATCTCGGGAACCCAGAAATAATCGATCGAATAAGCCTCTTTGTCAGAGGCCCTGGTAGACACATTATCCCTGCCCACTGCGTCCTGCAATTCAAACAAAATCATGTCAAACATGTAAGAGCTCTCTATCAAGTTCATCTTTTTATTTTTAGTCGTTCATCTGCTTTATTCGCAGGTAAATATCTTCCAACCTGTCATGGATCTCAAGGTAATAGTTGAACAGCTCCTTATATTTATGATGCGCCTCAGCACCCGGAACAAACTCCTTTCCTTTTTTTAAACATTTGTGAATGGCCTCCGTAACATCTTTATATACACCAATCCCCACTCCTGCCAGCAGCGCTGAGCCAAATGATGCATCGGTGGCCACCGGCCTGCTTGTTTTCTTTCCCAATACATCCGAAATGATCTGAGACCAGGTCTCGCTTTTGGCGCCCCCGCCTATCAGGATAAATTCCGATACCTCCAGACCTATCTCTTCAATTATCCGGAAACAATCTTTCAGCGAAAAGGCAACCCCTTCCATAACGGCCCTGATGAAATGCCCTTTGCCATGCGCCATGGATGCCCCCGTGAAACTTGCCCGCAGGTTTGGATCCCAATAGGGTGAACGCTCTCCCAAAAGGTAAGGATGAAAAAAAAAGCCCTTCGGAGCCTGCCGGTACTGCCTTCATCTTCTCTTCCATAAGCCGGTAAACACCTACGCCGGTTTCCCGCGATTGTATAATCTCCTCCTGGCAAAAGCTATCCCTGAACCAACGCATCGCGGATGCTGCTGCATTCGTAGCCGTAACGCTATACCACATACCCGGTATTACATGGGAGTAGGTCAGTGTCCGGGGATGAGGTACCGGGCTGGCAGTCATCACATTTAAATTACCGGCAGAGGCCAGCTTGATGATACATTGCCCGGGATGTATAGCTCCGGCAGCATAATCTTCCACCGCAGAGTCGCTCGTGCCGCAAACAACGGGCGTGCCCGCCCTTAAGCCTGTGGCTTGCGACGCCTGCTCAGTTACATGCCCAACAATATCGGTAGGATTACAGATAGGAGGCAGCACCTCTATGGGTAAGTCGATTAATTTACACAACTGCTCTGACCACCTGTTGTTTTCAACGTCAAACAACAATGTTCCCTGGGCATCTATATGATCCGTTTGCCAACCACCTGTCAAAAGATAACGCACATAGTCCTTTACAAACATGATCTTATGGATCCTCTTGTAATTAGCCGGCTCAT
>JACFNM010000614.1 GCA_019454915.1 Chitinophagaceae bacterium | reverse complement strand
GTGCCCGGAACAGGAATCGAACCTGCACATTGTTGCCAATACCAGATTTTGAGTCTGGCGCGTCTACCAATTCCGCCATCCGGGCAGATGTCAGATAACACTTTTGGAAGATGTCCCTATTAAAAGGGATGCAATATTACAGATTCCCCAATTAATTGCCATGTTTTTGAGGAGGAATTCTATTATTAAACTTTAAGCGAAAACTCGTTACTTTCACATAACTAAAAAATACAATAGAAAAACATTTTTCGTTTTCTATTTAATATGGTTAGGATTGGACTAATTAATGAAGGTAAAATTCCGGCAGACAACCGGGTGGCGATCACGCCGGCTCAATGTAAATGGATTCGCCAACATTTTAGCAATATTCGTATTATCGTTCAAAGCTCCCCACACCGCTGCTTCCCTGACCAGGACTATCTTCGCGCCGGCATCGGAGTAAAAGATGATTTGAGCGAGTGTGATATTTTGCTGGGCATTAAGGAGGTGCCAACCGACCAGTTAATCGCCGGTAAGACCTATTTGTTTTTTTCCCACACGAAGAAGAAACAGGCGCATAACCAAAAACTCCTTCAGGCTATCATTGAAAAAGGAATTACGCTCATTGATTTTGAATGTCTCGAGCACGAAGACGGACAGCGGATCATCGGTTTTGGCTTTTTTGCGGGGGTGGTAGGGGCACATAACGGGTTAATGGCTTACGGCAACAGAACGGGCTTGTTCCATCTCGAGCGGGTATATAAACAGAGAAGCTTCCGTGAACTGATACATACTTATTTCGGACTGCACATTCCCAATGTAAAGATCGCCGTAACCGGATCGGGCAGGGTAGCGCATGGCATCGTTGAAATCATGAACTTGGTTGGCATACACGAAGTGGAGCCGGATGAATATCTCGCCCGTCGTTTTGCGTACCCGGTGTACACACAACTGAAAGGAGCAGACTTATACAGAAAAAAACAAAGTGGCACATACAGCCGCCTGGATTTCCATGAAAACCCTACAGATTATGAATCTGTTTTCCTGCCTTTTAGCGAACAGACGGATATATTATTGAACGGCGTGTATTGGGAGAAAAATATTCCCCGCCTGTTTGAAAAGGAAGATATTCAATCGGAGAGATTCATTATACAAACCATAGCAGATATCGCAGACGATATCAATGGTTCCGTTCCGATCAATTTAGGCGACCAGAGCATTGAAGATCCTGTTTACGGTGTGGATAGACTGACTTTTCAAAAAACATCTCCCTATCTGGAGAACTCTATTGATATCATGGCAGTGGGAAATCTGCCTAATGAATTACCCAGAGATGCTTCCCGGTATTTTGGCGAGCAATTGATCAAATATGTACTGGAGCCGTTATTGCAGGGAGGCTCTTCCGTCATCGAAAGAGCGACTATCACCCGGCAGGGAAAACTCACTCCCGCCTTTGATTATTTAAAAGACTATGCCGGACGATAAACGCTCGTTGCTTTCTGTGCCAACTTTAAAATTGTAAATAGTATGCCTTGAGCAAAGACCTGAAGGAGTCGCTGTAATTGCCGTCTTCGAGACGAATGGTCAGTTCACCGGTGGTAGGTTCTTTTTCTTTTACGCGGCTGTAATACA
>JACFNM010000074.1:11307-14654 GCA_019454915.1 Chitinophagaceae bacterium | reverse complement strand
CATCATCAAACCAAAATGATAGGTGGACGAAATGATGTATCGGATATCTTCTGCGTTCTGACCTGTTAAAACCTCTTTTACCAGTTGAATAATCAGGTTCGTGATTTCTTTAGGATCGTGTTCCGCACTTCCCGGCTCGCGCGAAAAAGTAGTAACAGCGGCCGAACGAACAGATAATATCTGACACTGCTCGTTGATTAGCCCCACCTTCAGGTTGGTGCTGCCCAGGTCAATTGCTATGACTGACGCCATTTTCTATATGCTTTTTGTAATACTTCCGGATTGGCAAGTTCGCCCGCCATTTCGCCCTTCTGAAATACTGCAATCGAATCGTCCACACAGGTTTGTCCCATTCCACGTAAAGACTCCCACGAGTAGCCACCCAGATGGGGAGTGATGATGGTGTTGTCTAATTGCACTAACCGGTGATTGCCGTCAATCGGTTCTCCTTCCACCACATCCGTGGCGTATGCACCCATTGATTTCGATTTTAGCGCATCATACAAAGCATCTTCATCTACCAACTCTCCCCGGCAGGTATTCACCAGCACCGTGTTTTTCTTCATAGCGGCAAACTGTTCTTTACCAAACATTCTTCTGGTTTCCTCTGTTAAAGGGCAATGGAATAGTATTGCGTCCGACCGACTGATTAGTTCCTGAAGAATTACCTCTTTGGTATGGAATTGCGCGAACCTTTCTTTTTTTATGTACGGGTCAACTGCAATTACATTGGCATTAAAGCCATTGGATAATATTTCTGCACTGCGTGATCCGATATTACCCAGACCGATTATCCCAATCGTTTTATCACGCAATTCCATCCCAATCATTTTATAGCGCTCCGCCCATTGGCTTGTTCTCACTGCCTGATTCCCCTGCGGCACAAGCCTGGAGGCAGACATCAACAGAGAAATGGCGTATTCGGCAACCGCTTCTCTTTCCACTACTCCTTTCACTCTTGAAACAATAATTCCCAAATCCGTAGCCGCCGGCAGATCTACATTATCGCAGCCGATTCCGTGCCGCACCAGCAAGACTAATTTTTTACACTGCTCTAAAGTTTTCCGGGGGAACTTGGGTGTAACACTGGCGATAATCCCATCAGAGTTCTTAATCCTGTCCGCAAGGCCGTCGGGGTCAATATCTGCCGGTACTGTAACGTGGTTTAGATCGGCAAAGGCTTCTAACGCGTCAATGTGGTCTTTAAAATGTTTACCGAAAGTACTTGAGTTAACTATAGAAATAAGGGGCCTTCTCATTAATCAAAGTTTTTCTTGTCCAATTTATAAAATGAAATGATTGGTCGTGTGATGAAAACCAATTTCAAATCGTCCTCGCAAAAATAAGCTACAAATCCTTCAATGTGGAACACTAACTTTTCAAAAGCGATCTTAAGAGAAAGTTAATCGGCTCAGCAGTGTTTCCCTATCGTTTAATTTGGGTAAGAAAATGTTTGAGACCATGATGAGAGAAGTTAGGCTCAGTTAGTTACCCAATTTTTTCAAAGCCAGGTAAGCCATAAGTCCCATACCATACTCCAATGCTGTCTCATTTACGTCTAAGTACGGACTGTGCAGCGTGGCATCAGCATGTTCATTCTCCTGGCGTGCACCCAGCAGATAAAACAGGCTGTCTGTTTCCTGGGAGTAATAGGCAAAATCTTCTGAAGCCATCCAGATACCGGTTTCTTCCACATTGCTTTCGCCAAGATATTGGATAGCAGCATCTCTTAATTCATTCGCCAACGATTCATTATTGTACAAGAAGGGATAGCCTTTCACGATTTTAAAATCACAACTTCCACCCATACTCTCCGCAATTCCTGTTGCCATTTTTATCATATCCTGATGTGCCTGCTCGCGCCATTTCTCATCCATGGCGCGAAATGTTCCCTCCAGGTATACTTCGTCCGGGATTACATTGATAAAACCATCTGCTTTTAGTTTGCCAAAGGATAAGACGGTGGGTGAACCCGGATGCGCCTTTCGGCTGACGATTTGCTGAAGTGCGGTAATGATATGGGCCGTGATTACCACGGGATCGATGTTTAACTGGGGTTGAGCGCCATGACCTCCGCGTCCTTTTACTGTAACGTACAATTCATCCATGGATGCCATGAACTTGCCCGGACAGATGGCTATTTTGCCCCGGGGTAATGAAGGCGTGATGTGCTGACCTATGATAGCCATGGGCGTGGGATTAGTTAATACGCCTTCGTTAATCATCAGACTGGCGCCTCCGGGGAGGCGCTCTTCGCCGGGCTGGAAAATAAGTTTAACCGTTCCGCTGAATTTTGACTTCAGCTTTTGCAGAATATAGGCTGCGCCTAAGAGAGAAGCGGTATGCACGTCATGTCCGCAAGCGTGCATCACACCGTCATTTAAGGAGACGTACGAAGTAGCGTTCTTTTCGGTTATGGGTAGGGCATCTATATCTGCCCGCAGGGCAACCACATTATCAGATGGGAACCCGCCCTGGATCAGCGCAACGACACCCGTTTCTGCCATAACCTGCCACGGGATATCTAATTCATCAAGGCGGTTCCTGATAAATGCAGAAGTTTCGTATTCCTTAAACGACAACTCGGGGTGCCTGTGCAGATGCCGTCTATATCCCACAACCGTGTTATAATATTCTTTTGCAATAGACCGGACAGACTCTTTGAGCATAATATTTCACAATTAACTTAATTGTCTTAACGTACTTACCGTGCCTATCACAAGCCCTTCCCGATAATGGATCTTGCGAAAGCATCATCCATATTATGGGGATACCGGGCACATATCCGATCGATCTCCTCCAACTGTCCCTCCGAAAGGACTTCCTTAGGACTAATACACCAGATCCCTTCAAGGAGGCCCTGTCTTCTGAGGATTTCATGGATACCCGCGATACTCCCTTTAAACGCGTTTTTTGCGTCAAAAATGGCGGCATTCATATCCGTAACTTCAATACCTTTTTTTAGAAGATCACCTGAGCCGGCGTAGTGGTTTAATTTACACTGCTTAATTTCTTTTAACAAAGACACGGCTTTTGATGTCCATACGGCCCAATGCCCTAACAAACCACCAACGAAATGCTTTTCTTTCTTTTCTCCATTAACGACGAATTCATAGGGAGTAAGTAAATCAGCAATAATGTTGTCGTCGTTACCGGTATACAGCGCAATTTCATCTGCTCTGGATGAATCACAAACGGCACGTACGGTATCGAGGGTCTGGTAGCGGTTGAAGGCAGCTATTTTGATAGCGTGTACATTGGGTATTTCAGCAAAAGCGCGCCAGAAGTCATAGCTAAGCACTCTTCCACCCACTGCCGGTTGAAGATAAAAACCAAAAAGCGGAATT
>JACFNM010000074.1:7924-11297 GCA_019454915.1 Chitinophagaceae bacterium | reverse complement strand
ACCTCTTTTGCTCTTTTAATCAATTTCGCTTCCGTCCAGCCCTGCAAACCACCCATGCTCAGCAGTCCATAATGATAGCCATACTTAGTGGCCAGCTCCGCTTCGGATACTGCCTGCTTAGTTTCTCCGCATATTCCGGCTACTTTAATAAAAGGTCTCCCTCCGGTAAGACGTTCCACTTCTTCGGCCGCTATACGATAGACGGGCTCTAAAAGGTTCACTCCTTTATCCCTGATTTCAAACTGGGTAGTGTGCACCCCAACAGCTATTCCACCCGCACCACTTTCTACATAATATTTAGTAAGCAGCCGTTGCCGGCTTTCGTTGATTTTATTGTCTTTTGTGAGCGCTAAAGGATGTGCGGGAATAACGGTTCCTTCCTTTAATAAATGATTGATCGCCAAATTTATACCTGTATTCATAACCTTAATATTTTCCTTCTCTTTCCTGAAAATGGGTTTCCTTATTAATGAGTTTTCCGCCGCCTGCTAACCACTCGGCTATCATTTCCATCATTTCCTTAATAGAAACTTTCGGATATCCGAAGAGCCGGGAAGACTCGCTGGCGTTGCTTAACAAGGCAGTAGATTCTTCCTGTCCGTTGAAAACAGGCTTCTGCCCGAATATTTTTCCGAATTCTTCTGCTATCCAACGTACCGACAATATTTCGGGGCCGGTGACATTTAAAAGTTTTGCCGGAACATCGGCGTGATGGAGACAACGGAGTGCAATTTCATTAGCATCCCCCTGCCAGATAACATTCACATTCCCCATCTTTACGTCAATCGGGTTGCCGGATTTAACCAGCCGGGCAATTTCCAGCAATACCCCATAGGAGACGTCGTTGGCGTAATTCAACCGATAGAGTAAAACGGGCGTGTTGTTTTTCTTAGAAGCATATTGAAATATTCTTTCCCGGCCCAGGCAGGATTGAGCATACTCTCCGACAGGCGAAGCGGGTACGTCTTCGGCTGCCCCACCCATCCAAAGAGGGGTAAGAGGATACACATTACCGGTGGAAAAAGCGACAATACGGGAGTGCTTGTATTTTTCGGCCACTCTTCCGGGCAGGTAGGTATTCATTGCCCAGGTCAGGGATTCGTTTCCGGTGGTTCCAAATTTCATACCCGCGAGGTACAACACGTTGGGCGCCGGAGGAAGATCGTTCAATTCTTCGTCATTCAGCAAATCACATATGATGGTTTCAATCCCTAATTGGTTCAGGCTTTCTCTAAGTCCCGGTTCCGAAAAACGGGCGACAGCCGTTACCTTCTTTTGAACGCCAGCCTGGTGTATGGCATCCATTGCCAGTTTTGCCAGCGCCGGTCCCATCTTGCCGCCGGCTCCCAGGATGATAATATCCCCTTCTAACCGACGGATATCCTCAATGAGCTCCAGGGAAGGAGCCAGTAAACGTTCATACTTTTCCTGTAATGACCTTTCCATTAATTATAGTTTGTGCCAAAATTATTCTAAAATTTCCTCCAAAAAGAATCCATCCCTGGAAAAGGATGGATTTGACTGTAACTGATAATTGCTGATCTCAAACTGCGGTTATAACATCTTTCGAATTATTTAGTGTGTATAATGTGACTCCCGAGCAAAGGAATTCCGGTTTTTTTAAATCCGTTAACGTACACGAAAATAATGATTATTCCGGATTATTCAAATTTTATGAAAGAAAAATTATTTTTTATTCTCTACAATGGAATAGAACACTAAGCGCGGGTTCCTTCTAAAGCGGCATTTTCAGGAATCGTATCCATTTATTAACGCGAATAGAATTATATTGCAGACAGGTATTCGTTGATTAACAATCTAAAGTTGATTTTATGAAGATTCTTTCCCCTTTTGTCGCGATGTTTGCCTGTCTTACGCTCGTTTCCTGTGTAAGCAATAAGCAATTCAAGGCTGAACAGGCAAAATATGAGGCGCTCAATCAAACCCATATCAACCTCCGGCAAACATTAAATGATTGTAATGAGGCAAAAAACGATGCCCTTAAAAAGAATGAACTTCTCCGAAAGGAAAATGACAACCTGAACGAACAAGTGGCCTATTTGAAAGAAAACAATACGCAGGCGTTGAGGCAGCTTCAGGAACTTTCCGTTATAACCGCATCACAGGCCGAGAGCATCAAGAAATCGCTCGATAATATTGGAAGTAAAGACGAATATATCCAGGGTTTGCAATCCGCTATCTCCCGGAGAGATTCATTGAACCTGGCATTGGTGATGAATTTAAAGGGCGCCATCGGCAACTTGAATGATGAGGATATCAATATTAAAATCGACAAAGGCGTGGTGTATATTGACATTTCGGATAAGCTTCTTTTTAAAAGTGGAAAATATGAGGTAACCCCGGAAGCAAAAACCGTCCTCGGTAAAGTTGCCCTCGTATTGAAGAACCAACCGGAGATAGAGTTTATGGTGGAAGGACACACGGATAATGTTCCTTACCGGAGTGGCGTGTTGCTGGATAACTGGGACCTCAGTGTCAAACGGGCCACCTCGGTAATCCGTATTCTTCAGAATGAATATGGACTTGACCCGGCAAAAATAGCAGCAGCCGGGCGAAGCGAATATGTGCCGGTTACGGATAACGACACTGCGGAAGGCAGGGCGGCTAACCGGCGTACGAGGATTGTTATTTTACCACAGCTTGATCAATTCTTTCAATTACTGGAGCCTAAATCCTAAAAACATTTGCGAAAAAATATTCCGGATAAACTTCTCAAACCATGATTATGAAAAAAAATTCAGCGGTTAATTTTTTTATGCTCCTGATGCCTGTTTGCCTGGCAATGCTCATTGCCTCCTGCTCTTTGGCGCAAACACACAAGCAATGGGTTACCTATCCGGGAGGAGAAGGACCCGGCAAGGGGAAACACATCGTATTTATCAGTGGAGATGAGGAATATCGGTCGGAAGAAGCTTTTCCTATGCTGGCAAAAATCCTCTCTGTCAAATATGGATTCAAGTGTACGGTTCTGTTTGCGATAAACCCGAAAACCGGGCTCATTGATGTTAAGACAATGGACAATATTCCGGGGCTGGAAAATCTGCAGACGGCGGACCTGATGTTTATCTTTACCCGTTTCAGAGAGTTGCCTGATAATCAAATGAAGTATATTGATGATTACGTCCGGAAAGGCAAACCGATTATTGGACTGCGTACTGCCACTCATGCTTTTAATTACCGGAAAAATACAGCCGATAAATATGCGAAATATGACTACAGAAGTAAAGCCCAAGGCTGGGAAGATGGTTTTGGAAGACGCATTTTGGGAGAAACATGGATTAATCATCATGGGAAGCACGGAGCCGAAGGAACCAGGGGATTGATAAACGGCATTCTTAAAGACGAAAAAAAT
>JACFNM010000074.1:0-7914 GCA_019454915.1 Chitinophagaceae bacterium | reverse complement strand
GGGGTAGTGGATATTTGGGGACCGACAGATGTTTATACCGTGAGAGAATTGCCTGCCAATACGAGGATATTGGTTTACGGCCAGTCAACCGAAGGGCTAAAACCCGAAAGCGGGGTTAACTTGAATAAGTCGGTTATGCCAGTAGCCTGGATACGCGAATACCGGGGAGATAATGGCGAATCCGGACGTGTTTTTGCCACCACTATGGGAGCGTCTATTGATTTGGAAAGCGAAGACTTACGGAGATTAGTCATAAACGCAGCATTCTGGTGTGTGGGCATGGAAAATAAAATTCCTGAAAGGGCAGATGTGGGTGTAATTGGTGAATATAAACCCACCATGTTTGGATACGATCTTTTTAAGGAAGGCGTGTCTCCGGCGGATTATGAATTAAGATGAGCTGCGTAAACGATTTACCATATTTTCTTTGAGCGACAGGTAAACCGTATCACCCTGCTGAGGTGGCTTGTCCGCGGTTATGAATGAAATATGGCTGTTGACCCCTAATACATCTACTTCGTAATAGCTTCCGGCAAACCGGGCGGAATGAACGATTCCCCTGAAAGAGGAGGAGTTATTCCCAACGATTTCAATGAACTCCGGACGAACAAATACCTCTTCTCCGTTCAATAAGCCCGGAGGAATACCCAATTGCGTTTTTATCCCCGAATCAATAATAATGTTACAGTGGCCGAATAATTCAGCAGCATACTGATTAACCGGCGAGAAATATACTTCTTCGGGTGTTCCTCTCTGAATGAATTGACCATTTTGGAGAATGAGAATTTCATCTGCCCAGGAAAGTACATCCCGCGGATCGTGGGAGACAAGCATACAGGTAATCGCCAGCTCGTTTCCGATATCGGTAAGAACCGACTTTAAGATATTCTTATGGATACGGTCGAGATTTGAAAAGGGTTCATCCAGCAGCAGCAGCCTGGGAGAAGTGCTTAAGAGCCGGGCCAAGGCGATTCGTTGTTTTTCGCCGCCGGATAACTCGTTGGTTTTGTGTTTCAGCAGATGATGGATTCGGCAGATTGTGTATAAATCGGCAGCGGAAGAATCCGTCAATTTACTGGCATAGCTCAGTAATTCCTCCACTGTATAATTATTCCTTAATTCAAAGTGTTGAGAGAGGAAGGCTATATCGGCGTATCCCGGTACCAGCTTTTCGTCAGGACCTTTGATTTTTTTCCCGTCAAGCAAAATTTCTCCCGAATCAGGCTGAACAAGCCCTGCTATCATCTTCAGGAGTGTGCTCTTCCCTGCTCCGGATGCACCGGCAATAGCCACTTTTTGCAGGTATCGCTGTGTAAGGTTAATATCCTGTAATACAAAGCCATCTCCATTTTGTTTATGTAAACCAATAACATTCAATAAGTCCATAGCTTCAGTCCAAATTTTGATAAAAAAAATTGATACTTCTAATAAAGGATCAGATTTCTCGTCTAAGCGCAAAGTTATTATTTGAACGCTGCCCTTTATTTTAATTATCAGAGAGAATTGAGTCTGTAGGATAAAGAAGGTATTACTTTCGCATCGAACTCCGATCTCAATATTTTCGATGTGATTATACTGAGGAAAAATTCTGATAAAATCCTACAGAAAAAAGGCAGTCACGTTGTTGAATTTAATACACAGGGACTTGACAAGGGGTACATATTATTACAAAATGGAAGCGGGAAATTTCTCTGTTACCAGAAAACTGACTGTACTTTGAGTTAAAGCCGGAGAGGAAAGAGTAGGAAAGGAGGCTCCCATCGCCGGGTGAGTAACAGAACCAATACTAAAGGCCGCTGGATAAGCGTGGTATTGCTCATCGCGGTGCGCTACCGTCATCTATCGGTCTGAACCCGATAACATTAAATGCGATAGAACCCGGCGGTACTCGGTTTTCTGAATTCTTCACTTTCGCCCTCAACAATCACCCGGCTTGTTGCACCTGAACGACTTTTTCTTGCATACAAGTATTTACTTTTTCCTTAAAACATAATCTACAAAGAACCGAATCTCTTCGCCGGGAGCCAATGTAATCAAACCTATACCGTTATTGAAAGCATTAGGCGGAGCGCTCAGGTTTTCAATAGCGATACTATTGCGGTGAGGCGGAATGTATATTTGTAAATAGGGATAGCTCTTATCGGGATAGAATTCTAATTGCCAGCCCGAAGAAGTATCTCTGAGTACACACATCGGCTGGGGCTTACTAAAATCAAGTACAAAAGAATTATCCAATACAGCTTTGTCAATGCGTTCGGGGGAAAAGAAGGAGTTGTTTTGCAAAATTTTACCGGTAGGAACAAGGTGTTCAAATTCGAGAACATCTCCGGCACAAAACTGTAATTCAAGATCGTCAACTTTACCGCCAAAAGAAAAATAAGGATGCCAACCATCCGCAACGGGTAGTATGGAATTACCGGTGTTTTTGACAGTCGTCGTAATGCTCAACGTATTTTTTCTCCGAAGGCTGTACTCAACCCGGCAGTCATAGGGGAAGGGATACCCCGCATCGTCTCCTGCGTATTTATGTAAAATGGAAATATGAGCGCCCTCATCCGTTATCCTTTCCTGAATGATTTCAAATGGTCGGTTGTAAAGTAATCCGTGTATAACGACTCCCTTTTGAAGGGAGGGATTTATCCGGTATACCTGGTTATTGAAATCATAACGACCTTCCGGAATCCTGCCGGGGAAGGGGGAAAGTTTCAATCCTTTGAACCCTCGTTCTATTACCTTTGTATCATATTCTTCCCGGCTGCTGAAACCATCAATAACATTAACAAGTTTGTAACCTTCCTTTACGATAAAGGAACGCAACATGGCGCCACAATCCGGAATAACGGCCACAGCGGTTTGTGCTGAAACGTCTTTAAGAATAACCTGATTGAACCCGTCTTTTTGAACTCTCTCTATGTCAAACATTTTCGACTTTTTCAATATACGCGAACTATACTGGCATTAATTAATCCATAACAAAACGGCGTCATTTTAAGTATTGTAATACTTCCTCACTCATCGGATTGACTTTGCTCGGGAAAACGGTAACCAATTTTCCCTGCTCATCAATCAGGAACTTGGTGAAATTCCACTTGATAGGATTGCTCAACCCGATTTTTCCGGCTTCCGCATTCAGGTATTTAAATAAGGGATGGATGTCTTTACCCTTAACAGAAACCTTTGCCGCCATCGGGAAAGTGACTCCATAATTTTTTTGACAGAACTCTTTGATTTCCGCATTGGTGCCGGGTTCCTGCCATAAAAAATTATTAGCGGGGAATCCTATCACCACTAACCTATCCTTATACTGCTCATATAATTGCTCAAGATCTTTATATTGAGGAGTAAATCCGCATTTCGAAGCGGTATTGACAATTAAGATTTTCTTACCTTTGTACTGAGAAAGATCTATTGTTCCGCCCTCAAGTCCTTCTACTTTAAACTCGTAAATAGACGAAGCTATCGTTAATGCTACTGCCGCAGATAATAAACGTATCATCATGTATATTTTTAAATATACTGCAAAGTTGCTACATTTTTTTTGAACAGCGCGTTAAGGTTTGGCATAACATCCCAGATCCGGGCTTCCAGTGCGAGGTCTTCCGTCCAAATCATGGACGATAGCTACCGGCGTACCGGCTCCAATAGCGGGTGAAGCATACCTGCCAATGTGAAAATCGAAAATGTTTTTATTTGTATTGACGGTATCGAACAAGGGATCCTGATTTGCGATTACGCTGATCGTCTCTATGTCTGTTGGTAAGTTTTTGGACTTATACAATACGTGATCAAAAACTGTCTCAAATGAAGAGATACCCTTCCTATCCATAGATATTTCGTCTTCCATGTTGGTTCCATCCGACCAGAAAATACAATTCCGGAACAGGGCATCCAAAGGGTAATCTTGTCCATCGTCATCAACATTTCGGATGGTCAGCAGCGGGTTTTTATGTGCGATAAAACGGCTATCATAGCCTACTATGGTGCAGTATGTAAAGTTGTACTGACCTCCGGCTGCTATTACGATGTTTGAACCGCAATTACTCACTAAACAGTTGATGGCTTCGATATGCGAATTCACCGCCAGGATGCCGGCGTCGTAAATATTGTCAATAATACATTCTGTCAAAAGAACCTTTGGCGACGAAGCCCCAGGGAACCCTATAGCCGTCACTCCCTGGTAAGCATTCTGAATGCGGCAAAATTGCAGGACATTATCATGGCTGTTCTGTTTGAAGTAGATACCAGGCCAGGATGCGGGGAGTTCACTATAGATATCATCCAGGCGGCTCCCGCGAAAACTGACAGGATCGGAACTGGTTCCTATTGCCTGTAGTGTGCCCTCCACGATTATGGCAGCATCTGCATACAAATACATCCGGCAGCCCGGTTCGATAGTCAGTTTACTGTTTTCCGCTATAGTAAGCTCGCCGTAAACCACATAGGGCAGATCGTTCTTCCAGGTAGTATCCGCATCAATAGTTTGCCGGCGAACAAAATGGGCGTTTTGCCCATAGGCTTCCAACTGTACGAAGCGCCGATGTCCATTCATATCAATCAGGATGCTGTCCCTCACAAGGAAAGGGAGTACATCGGAAGACGGGTCAATGGTTACCGACACAAATACATATACACTATCCCCGGGGTCTATCTCTATGCTGTTTTGTAAAACGGCGGCCGCGCCGTCTACATTTAATTTATAGGCGGACGCATCCCCACCCATTAATTGAATACTGCTGATATTCAGCTTTTGTCTGTTATCGTTCGTGATCGTAAAGTATTGGGTAGTGGAACCCAGGGTGGTGAAAACCGTATCGAAACGGAGTGTATCCTCCGAAATAGTCAACAGGGTAGTTGTCTCTTCGTTAAGCGGTTGTTTTTTACAGGAGATGATTATCCCGATAAAAAATAGTGCTGCGAAAAAACAAAATAGTCTGCTCATAATCGTACCAACGGATTTAATGAATCGCAAAAGCTAAAGTAGCAATACTTAGCCGGGCACTGGGAATATCTTCAAGGATAGCATTTCCACAAGCTTCCAGGGTAGCCCCTGTGGTGATAACGTCATCCACGAGAAGAATATTTTTCCCGGACAATTCCGTATGTGCCAGCCCCTGAAAAACTCCTTCTACATTTTCCCAGCGTTCCATTCTCGTTTTAAGCGTTTGAGAATCGGTGTACCTGATCCGTATGACTGCATCCTTTATTACCGGTATTTGCAACACTTCAGCCATACCCTTGCACAATAAAGCCGCCTGGTTGTATCCTCTTTTATATTCCCTGTCGGGAAAGAGCGGCAAAGGTACTAATACATCGGGCACAGGAAACCGCCCGGAATCTTTTATAGATTCCCCCATCAACATCCCAAAATAATGGGCAAGTTCTCCGTGATGCTTATACTTAAAAAGATGTATCAACCGCTGCAATACGGAATCTTTGGTAAAGTAATACAGGCTCGTGGCATACCGGCAATCTAATCTTCCCCAAAAAGTTCTTTCCAAGGGATTCTCGTGTATGGAAGCAAAGTCCGTTTCAGCCAATTGCTGATGACAATACACACAAACCGGGTGATGCCGGTAGATCAAATCGCTGCCGCAACCAGGACAAAGGCGCGGAAACAAAAGGTGGGTAATGCTATGAAAGACGGTGCTTATCAATATCATCCGTTTAGAAGAAGTACTTATACAATTCATCCACTCTGCCCATCGTCACCAGCTCAATACTAAACTGGTGTTTACCTAATCCCTTTTGATTGTATTTACTGATGATGATCTTTTCAAAACCCAGTTTTTCCGCTTCAGCTATCCGCTGTTCGATACGATTCACCGCTCTTATCTCTCCACTCAAACCCACTTCTCCGGTAAAGGCGATATGCTGCGGCAGGGGTACATCTTCATAAGAGCTGAGCAAAGCGCTCACCATAGAAAGATCAACAGAAGGATCCTCTACTTTCAATCCTCCCGCAATGTTTACAAAAACATCTTTCATGCCAAAATGAAAGCCTCCTCTTTTTTCCAACACGGCAAGCAGCAGTTGCAGGCGACGTAAATCAAAACCACTACTGGTTCTCTGGGGCGTGCCATATACTGACTGGGTTACCAGGGCCTGTACTTCCACCAATAACGGTCGCTGCCCTTCCATAGTGGCCGCTATCGAAATTCCGCTTAGTTGTTCTTCTTTTTGGGTAATAAGAATTTCCGAAGGGTTGGATACCGGCCGCATACCCGTGCCGGTCATCTCATAAATACCCAACTCAGAAGTGGACCCGAACCGGTTTTTTAAGGTGCGTAGTATTCTATACGCATAATGCTGATCCCCTTCAAACTGCAAAACGGTATCCACCATATGTTCCAAGATTTTTGGGCCGGCTATGGTTCCGTCTTTGGTAATATGCCCGATGAGAAACACCGGTGTACCGGTTTCCTTAGCAAACCGTTGAAACTCCGAAGCACATTCCCGGATTTGTGATACACTTCCTGCGGACGATTCTATCGAAGACGATTGCAGGGTTTGAATGGAATCCACTATCACCAACTTAGGTTTTAGTTTCTTTATTTCCTGAAAGATGGTTTGCGTGGACGTCTCTGTTAACAAATAGAAAAGTTCATTCCTGATATTGAGACGATCCGCCCGCATTTTAATCTGTTGCTCACTCTCTTCTCCGCTGATGTACAGGACTATCATTTCTTTAAACCAAAGACCGTTCTGCAAAAAGAGCGTGGACTTACCGATCCCCGGCTCGCCGGCTACCAGCACAAGGCTACCGTTCACAATACCTCCACCTAAAACCCGATTCAGTTCAGCATCGGCGGCTGCTATTCGTTTTTCTCCGGTAGTTATCACCTCATGCAGAGCGATTGTTCTCACATCTCCTTTCTCAGCACCGTATCCTTTCCAAATTTTATTATCCTTCTGTGATTTTTCAATAACCTCTTCTACAAAAGTGTTCCATTCACCACATGAAGGACAACGACCTGTCCACTTTGTGGATTCATACCCACAGTTGCTGCAGAAAAAAGCAGTTTTCACTTTACTCATGCACTAAAGATAAATAAGATTTAAGGTATACAACCCGAAGACAAGTTTAATAGAAAGTTTTGTGAGGAATTTCAGAACGAAAAAAATCTAAAAAGAAAGACAACCTTATCGGGTACGCCGCCAGGCAAAAATTCTCCTTAAATGATAAAGAGCCAGCTCACGCTGACTCTTTATTACTTACTAACCCATTAAATTCTTGCACTAAATTACAAATTGCTCAAACATAACAAAATTAATTTTGGCTCTTGTGAATAACTTTTTGGGACTAATATATAAGTCACTTATTTTATCAAGCAACTAATAATCAATACATTACAACGATTATATAAAATGATATCAATATCTTTTAGCGTCAAGTTGACTGTTATATATAAATAAAGTTAATACAACTGTCAAATAGACACCTGAAATCGTTTTTTTAGGGGTTTTTATAAACTGCCTGATAAAATGGTAAGCAGTTTGCTATTTCATAGACTACTAAACAATATAAGACTATGAGTTCAATTTGGTTGGTTTCAATAATCTTTGTCGGTATTAGTATGCTGGTATCCATGCAGTTAAAGGGAAAATTTGCCCGTTACAGCAAGGTTGGGTTAGCCAGCGGATTAACCGGAAGACAGGTGGCTGAAAAGATGCTTCATGAAAATGGGATTTATGATGTGTCGGTGAATGCGTCCAATGGGTTTTTGACAGATCACTATAATCCGATGAACAAGACCGTCAACCTGAGTCCGGATGTTTACAATGGAACGTCCGTGGCGGCTGCGGCAGTAGCGGCGCACGAATGTGGACATGCTGTTCAACATGCCACGTCCTATCGTTGGCTCATGCTCAGGAGCCGTATGGTTCCGATGGTTCAATACAGCTCTATGCTGGTTC
>JACFNM010000613.1 GCA_019454915.1 Chitinophagaceae bacterium | reverse complement strand
CACCCGCGTAGTAATAAGCCATTACTTCATTATTACCGAGATACAGCAAAGAAGGGTGCCCTACGGAAAATTGCACCATCTCCGCCCAGGCGTCATTCATACTGATCTCCCGGCTGTCCTGCTTACCCAAATTGGCTTCATACACGATCAGCGATGCATCAAATCCACTCCGGATATTTTCACTTATCCTCACCGTAATAACCGGTTTCACTGATCTGTCAATATCAATCGTCATCAATCTTCCGTCTTCTAAGATAATTGGCTGTCCGGGCTGTCCGTATATACCGGTGTCCCAAAGCCCCCCCCAGGTTTTTCCTCCGTCTTTACTCCATTTGGTATGGATGTTCTTGTACTGATTGGTTACTCCATCCAGCGTCCAGAAGAAATCAATGATTGATATACCATCTGCCAATACCTGCGGCCGCTGGTCCCAATAGTACATATTCCTTTCCTCCGTGACCATCACTGGATCTTTCCAGGTATTGCCCCCATCATAAGAAAAAACCATCGCAGAGCGATGTATCCACTCATTGGGATCACCTACGGCTTTGTTGATCTCAAACTGACAAACAATTGTCCCGTCTTTAAGCATCAACGGAGGACCAGTCAACGGCACAGGTGCATTGATGCTATCCATTGTCATTAATTGCGGCGCAGACCAGGAAGCTCCGTCATCATCCGAGAAACAATAAAAAATCCTGGTATCTTTTAATGTTTCTTCAACAGGATCATAATATGGCAACAAAGTATCCGAACAGTCTACCCAGTTTAAAACCATCAAAACTTTCGTGCCACCCAGCGATAAAAAATAAGCTATCCTGCTTTGTCCCCGTACTCCATTTAGGTCCGGCAGTTTTACCGGCTCAAAAGGAGCATGCCATGAAACGCCTTCATCATCCGACCAGCAAATAACGGCGTGCATAAAATCACAATCACCTTTTTTCTCGGAAGACTTAAATGCCGCCAGCCACCTGCCGGAAGGAAGCTTTTGTATACAGGGGAATGTATTGCTGCTAAAACAACGATCACCGGGAGTGGGAATGATTCCCCTGCTGATAATTTTCATTAGAGATAGTTTAACATTTTTCCAATTGGCCCCCGGAACTTAGTAAAAAGTCCAGGTCACAAAGCCTGCATCAATGTCTTCTTTTTGCAACGTTCTTTTGCTGTACGGTTTGAGCAAGGTATTTTTCTGTTTGTTCGTTGCTGAAACGGGAGGGTGAAAACGCATCAATATTGACAGACGTCTTCCCGTCTGTAACTAATTCCGCCAGAAGCAACCCCGATACAGGATTATAGGCAAAGCCACCAGAATGAAAGGCAACGCCTACAAATAAACCCGGGACCTCAGCCACAGGACCGAGTATCGGTTCTCCATCCATGGAGAAAGTAAGCAATCCCGTTTTCGAACTTTCCCACCGGATATTTTTTATCGGGGGAAAATAGGAAGAAAAATTTTCCTTTATTTTCTCTCTCAAAACAGCTTCTGTATAACGCAGGTCCGTTGACCGCAACAGGTCATCGAGACGAAAATCCATATCCGAAACCCGCCATTCTTCCCTATCTGAGGTTTCAATTCCAAACAATAGCCGCCCTCCTGCCGCAGGTCTGCAGTAACCATAGAACGG
>JACFNM010000073.1 GCA_019454915.1 Chitinophagaceae bacterium | reverse complement strand
CAATTCAACCTGCTACCCAAACTTTCGGCGGTGGAAAATGTGGCGCTCCCGCTAATCTACTCCGGTGTTCCCAAAAAACAACGGTATGAAATGGCAATGGAGGGATTGCGTCAGGTGGACCTGACAGACAGAAGTCACCATCGCCCGAATGAATTAAGCGGTGGTCAATGCCAACGTGTGGCTATCGCGCGCGCCCTGGTTAACAACCCTTCTATCCTGCTTGCGGATGAACCTACAGGTAACCTGGACACCAAAACGTCCTATGAGATCATGAATATTTTCACGCGGATACAGGAGTCAGGCAATACCATTATACTCGTCACCCACGAAGAAGATATTGCGCATTATGCAAAGCGAATTGTGAGGCTAAGGGACGGCATCATTGAAACCGATAAAACCAAATCCGAACAAACCGTTCTCAGCGAAGACTGAACCTTGCTGTTGTTTATCGCCACCCTGTGCCGCTTTCGGCGGCACGGCTCATTATTGAAGGAATATGTCTATAAAAATATATACTAAAACAGGTGATAAAGGCACCACTTCCCTGATAGGGGGAACCAAGGTGTCAAAATCGCACCGACGCATTGAGGCCTACGGAACAGTAGATGAGCTAAACTCCCATATCGGTCTTTGCAAGGATCAGCTTACCGACGAGGATAGTATAAAAATGCTGGAAAAGATACAATGGCAATTGTTTTCAATAGGCGCTGCTCTGGCCTGTGATCCGGAAAAAGAAATAAAAATGCAGATTCCGGATATTCACGAAGCAGATATTGCCCTGATGGAATCGGAAATAGACCGGATGAACGAAATATTGCCTCCCCTCAAACACTTTATTCTGCCGGGCGGGCATGTATCCATTTCTTCCTTGCATGTCGCCCGCTGTGTCTGCAGAAGGGCAGAGCGAAACTGTGTACAACTTGAGGAAGAAAACCATAGCCCGGATCCGCTTATCCTTAAATATCTGAATCGCCTGAGCGACTACTTATTTATGCTGGCGAGATACACGGGACATCTGCTGCAGGTAGAAGATATATTATGGAAACCGAGAGGATAGATCCGACGGGTAAAGATCAGCGACAAAAGAAAAGAACCGGAGGCACAGGAGATATTCTAAACCATCTTCCCGTCCTGCATATGCAATATCCGATCGCTCATTTTTGCCAGCTCTTCGTTATGAGTGACGATCAGGAAAGTCTGCTTGTGCTGGTCACGCAGTTGAACAAATAAATGATGTAGTTCTCTCGCATTGTGCGAATCAAGATTGCCGGTTGGTTCATCGGCAAACACAATATCCGGACGATTGATTAGAGCCCGTGCAACGGCTACCCTTTGCTGTTCACCTCCCGACAATTCCGATGGTTTATTATCTATTCTTTCTTCCAATCCCAGTGTTTTTAATAAGTCTTTAGCCCTGGCTTCTGTTTCTCTTTTCTTATTACCTTTCAGCCATCCGGGTATACACACATTCTCCAGGGCGGAAAATTCCGGCAGGAGATGATGAAACTGAAATACGAACCCCATATGTCTGTTTCGGAAATCTGCCAGCTTTTTGCCACTAAGCAAATCAACCCGCTGTCCCTTCAAATTAATTTCGCCGCTATCCGCCTTATCGAGTGTGCCCAGTATATGCAGCAAAGTACTTTTCCCGGCGCCCGAAGAGCCTACTATACTTACAATTTCACCCGCCATCACCTCTAAACTGACCCCCTTTAAGACCTGGAGGTTGCCATAAGACTTTGTAATATTTTTTACTGAAAGCATGAAAAAACGATTTTAAAAACCTGAAAATTAGTCATTAAGCGACACCTCACAAACAAGCCGGCAATAAATGAGGCTTAAATTCGTTCAATTTTTCGATTTAGGGTCAGTGAATTTGGAAATTACGCGCTAAACTTTACTTTTGCGGAAAATTTGCTGCCCGAAAATATTTTTTCATACCGAAAATGTAGGGCAGTTACAAAAAATCTGATCATCTTTAAAAAAACAATAAATGTTTTGGACACTTGAACTTGCATCCTATCTTGAAGACGCTCCGTGGCCGGCCACCAAGGACGAATTAATTGACTATACTATCCGTAGTGGAGCTCCCATAGAAGTCATTGAAAACCTCCAGGAATTAGAAGACGAGGGTGAAATATATGAAGGGATAGATGATATCTGGCCGGATTATCCTTCACAAGAGGATTTCTTCTTTAATGAAGACGAATATTGAAAAGAAAAACCACCGATAGAAGTACTATTCATCAATTCGTACTGAATCATTCTCGTAACTCTATTGATAATAAAAGTCGTTCCCTTAACGGGAACGACTTTTTAATTAATGACTATCCTTCCAAAACAGCAACAGCCAGCTAATGCAGCTCCCGGATTTTCAGGCTTCTGAAACTAACCAGGTCGCCATGATCCTGCAACAAAATCCAGCCCTCTTTCGCCTCACCGAATCCGGGCTTATCTTTAAACTTACTGTTAGCCACCAGCTTGCGAAAAGCTTCAGAGCCTCTGTCATATTCCAATACTTTTACACCGTTCAGGTAGTGTACCACATGGTTATTCGGATATACGACAACTCTGCCCCGGTTCCATTCTCCGGGTGGATTCGTAAACCGCTCTGATCTGGCTGCGTGTATCAAATCGTATAAAGAAGCGAGCGTTCTGTTTCCACCTATACCCATCTTAGCATCGGGATGATTTTTGTCATCCAAAACCTGATATTCAAGTCCTAAAGCTGAACCCGTATTTCCATTGGAGAGTGTTACAAAATATTTCAGTCCACTATTTCCGCCGGTAGAAAAATTAAATTCAAAAGAAAGATCAAAGGCGCTGTACTTCCTATCGGTAATAATATCTCCTCCGCGTTCTCCTTCCCTGCCTTTAGAAGAAAGCACCGTAATACTGCCGTCTGCAATTTCCCATCCCTTTTCCGGGAACTCCAGCGTTCTTACACTCCTCCACCCTTTTGAACTTACGCCGTCGAACAACAACTTCCAGCCATTATTCTTCTCAAAATCCGTCAGGTTATTGGGACGGTTGTTAACAACGAAGATATTTTCCGGGAAGGGCGCCGGTGTAATATTGTCCGTTTGAATCCGGATATTTCGCCAGCGGATGGTCTTCCCGGCATTGGCGGACTTTCCTATACCATGCACCTGTAAGGCTATAAATCCGGTTGCGTCAACATCATCCACTAAATAGCTTGCCGGAATATCATTTATCCAGGTCTTAATCGTATTGCCTATGCACTCCACTTTCACTTTATTGTAAGCACCCCGTTTGTAGGCTTTCTGAGCCGCAGGGTTCAAATCCAGTGGATATAACCATCCCCGTCTGCCTTCATCATAGATGCCGGCGGTCCAGGCCCTGGACGAAGGATCCAGTTCGTACTGATAGCCAAACACTCTCCCCTTACCCTCGTTAGCTGCGGGGTTGAAGTGGCTTCTGATTTGTATTCCCGAATTGGTCAGCGTATCCGGCATCAACACTTCCAATTCCAATACAAAATCACCATACTCCTTCTCCGTAACCAAAAAACTGTTAGGCGTCGCCGGTACAGTAGTGCCCGTTATCACTCCCTTTTCCACGGCATATTTGGCTTCCCCGCCCAACTGCTTCCAGCCTGTTAAGGTTTTACCGTCAAAAAGTTTGATCCAGGAGGTTTTCTGTGCCTGAACCGTTAACGATTGAAAACAAATAAAAAAAGATGTAAATAATAAAATAGACGCCTTCATATAATCTTATAGTTTAAGCAGAAGATAATCCGGCTAATTTATTCATAAAATTTTTATCCCGCGACAATTAAATTTGTACGGCAGTAATACATAATCTCTCACACAAGCTGGCTGCTTACGGTTATGCCCGACACGACAACGCCATCTACCCGCTAAGCAGAAATTAATTCAAAAAATCAAAACAGATATAAACTCAGAAACTATCTGGAAACAGGACCGGATGCGGGGCTCATGCTTATAAAGCCCGGCAATTTAAGGCCTGGTTGGGGCTTATAAGGGAGAATATAAACCGTATTTCCCTTCTTGTAGGAGATAACCGAACTTGGCAGTGCAGGCTGCTCCCCTATCTTAAAATCTACTTTTCCGTAATTGGGATTATTCAAGATATAATTATCCTTGATGGAAAAAGTAATTGTTGACTTCATATCGGAAAAAACACCTGAGGTATGGCTTGCGTCTTTTGAGCGGCTATTATCACCGGATCTGCTCCGGATTCCACTCACAGCAAACACATACTCGGCAATCGCAAACATGGCTATACAAATAAAGCCATATTTAACAATTCTTACAGGTATGTTTCCGTTTAGTTTCATTATGGTGCAAAAATAACGAATTATATTTGGTTTTTCCTATAGTTACCCCTAAAAATTTTACATGATTTTTAACGTTTTTGGAAAAAAAAGAGCAGCGGCCTCTTTTTCAGACAATAAGAACTTAACTTACACCAATAGAACAGTTGATGCAGGAACCTTTCTATCATAACGACAAGGAGGAGATGCAGAATTTGCTAAGAAAGTTTGAAAACCTTCTTTCCGGTTCAAATCAAAGTTTCCTCGACGAAGAATCCTTTGAAAAAATCATAGATTTTTTTGATGAAAAAGATGATCTGAACCGGGCGCTTGAAGCAGCAGAAATAGCTGTTTTACAATATCCTTATTCCGCTTCCTTATTGGTAAAAAAGGCCGACCTGTTGATCGCAACACGCCGGTATACGGAAGCGCTGGACAATCTGGAAAAGGCTGAAATATTGGACAACGGGGATATAGACATCTATATACTAAAAACAGATGTCTTTCTTGCGCTGGATGAACATGAGAAAGCCGTGGCACTCCTTGAAGACGCGATCGCATTTTTCGAAGGGGATAACCGGATTGATTTGTTATTTGAGTTGGCTGACGTATACGACGATTATGAGGAATTTGATAAGGTTTTTGATTGCCTGAGCCTGATACTGAAATACGACCCCAACAATGAGGAAGCGCTCTACAAAATCTGTTTCTGGGCAGACTATACCGGTCGAAGTGAAGAAAGTATCCGGTTGCATCAACAAATCGTTGATAATTTCCCCTATAATGAACTCGCGTGGTTTAATTTGGGTACTGCCTTCCAGACGCTGAAACTATATGAAAAATCCATTGATGCCTACAAATATGCGCTGGTCATTAACGAAAGATTCGATTATGCATACCGGAATATGGCGGATGCTTATATCCGTCTGAGAAAATACCGTGACGCTATTGAATCGCTGGAAAAAGTAATAGAATTGGCTCGTCCCGAGGACATTATCTATGAGGCAATCGGGCACTGTTATGACAAACTCAAACAATATGCCCAAGCCCGGTTCTATTATAAGAAAGCCTCCCATCTGAATACGGAAGACAGTAAGATATACTACAAAATAGCACGAACCTATATTAATGAACAATCCTATGCCAAAGCCATCCAATACCTGGAGATTGCCATGCGTACCCACCGCATACAACCTGAATTTAACCTGGCAATGGGGGAATGTTTGTCAAAGCTCGGCAATATTAAGGAGGCTGTTATACACTTTTCAAATGTGGTAAAGGCAAGACCGCGCGGAATAGCCGGTTGGGAGGCGCTAATCCGATGTCTTTACCAGAATGACTTCCAGGCTGAAGCATTGGAACAGATCGAAAATGCCCGGCAAATTGCAGGGGAGAAGCCCCTGTTCCTGTTTTACCAAAGCGCCATTTTGTTTGCCATGCGCAAAAGCAAAGAAGCGCTGCTGGTATTGCAAAAAGCCATGGAGAAGGCGCCAAAACTTGTAAAAAAGTTCATAGCGCTCAATCCGGCAATACTGCAAAATCAATCCGTGGTTGACCTGATAGCCTATTACAAACGTAAACGTTCTTTCTGACTTCGGATTCACAGGATAGGAAACGGAATCTTCCTTATTTTTGCAAATTCCTTAAAATATTTCTCCCTGCATGAATTTTAATTTGAGTCAGATTCCCGAACGTAAATCCAAACCACGAAGTTCAGGCGTCACCATGGTAATGGATAAGGGCCTAAGCATTGAAGAAACAAAGAACTTTCTGAGTATCGCCTCTCCCTACGTTGATATCGTAAAATTAGGCTTCGGAACCTCAGCCGTTACCCCACAGCTTCATAAGAAAATAAAAGTTTATCAATCCTACAACCTGCCTGTTTATTTTGGAGGAACCTTATTTGAAGCATTCATCATCCGTAATCAGTTCGAAGACTACATTAATGTGCTCAAAGAATATGATATCACCCACATCGAGGTGAGTGATGGCTCTATCACTATTCCACACGCTGAAAAATGCGGCTATATAGAAAAGCTTACTAAATACGGTACCGTGCTGAGCGAAGTGGGGAGTAAAGATGCAGAACACATTATCCCGCCATACAAATGGATTGAGTTAATGAAAGCCGAGCTGAATGCCGGCTCCACCTATGTAATTGCCGAAGCGCGGGAATCGGGAAATGTAGGTATCTACCGGGGTACAGGTGAAGTAAGGGAAGGCCTGGTACAGGAGATTCTGACGCAGATTCCGGAAAAAAGCATATTGTGGGAAGCCCCGCTCAAAGCTCAGCAGTTATATTTTATTCAACTGTTAGGCTGTAATGCCAATCTGGGAAATATTGCCCCAAGCGAAGTCATCCCGTTGGAAGCAATGCGCATCGGACTCCGGGGTGACACATTTCATTTATTCCTGAGAAAAGACGATATGGAATGAGGCTATTTGGGTTAATTGGATATCCGCTGGGACATTCGTTTTCTAAAAAATATTTTACTGAAAAGTTTGAACGGGAACGATTGCCCTGCGCCTTCGAAAATTTCCCCATCAAAGATATCGCTCTATTACCCGGCATACTAAAGGAGCACCCGTCTTTAGAAGGTCTGTGTGTTACTATACCCTACAAGCAACAGGTTATCCCTTTTCTAAACGAATTATCCCCCGAGGTTCGGGAAATCGGCGCCTGTAATTCGATCCGCATTCGCCGGGGAATACTAACCGGGTACAATACCGATACCATCGGCTTTAAACAATCCTTATTAAGTAAACTGACACCCAAACACACCCGCGCTCTGGTGTTGGGTACCGGGGGCGCTTCCCGTGCTGTCAGATTTGTATTAAAAGAATTGGGTATCCCCTATACATTAGTCAGTCGCCGTCCCGGAGAGGATTGCATATCGTATGCATCCGTTAACAAAGAAATCATCAGCGCTCACCTTCTCATTATCAATACAACCCCGTTGGGCACTTTCCCCGACATTCACGATTGCCCTGCCCTGCCCTATGAATTTATAGGCCCGAACCACTTTCTCTTCGACCTGATATACAACCCGGAAGAAACCTCGTTCTTAAAAAAAGGAGCGCAGCAGGGGGCGATTACTCAGAACGGCCATGAAATGTTGATAGGACAAGCAGAAGCCAGTTGGGATTTGTGGAATAGGGAGTCGTGATATGAGGGAGTAGCTTGAATTCATCTTATCCTTTGTGCTTCATCAATTCACGAGACCCTTCAGCGAAACCTCGACAACTATTTTCTGGAATATGGACCAACATACGATGAAAATCATCAATACTTCTCCCTTTATATATAGCAGGGAATGTGAAAGCGTACACTACCCGGCTACTCCTGCGAAACAAAAACACCCCAATGCATTGATTCTATACCGGAATCCGTTGCCACTGAATCAGGTGATGCGGTTAAAGTCTATTTCAAAGCTTATCTTTTTAAATTTGACTCTTGATCTTTAAAGAAATGACCTTACATTTATCCATCAAAAAATGTTTCAACGATTCTACAATGAAAAAAAGTTCTTTGCTGCTCATAGGAACCATTATCCTATTTCTGTTTTCCGGTTGTAACAAACGGGAAGGTAAACCTAAGATTCTCGTATTTACCAAAACAGCCGGATTCCACCATCAATCTATCCCGGCAGGCGTGGCCGCCATACAGAAACTGGGGCAGGAGAACAACTTTGATGTTGACACCACTTCCGATGCAGGCCAATTTACAGACGAAATCCTTAAACAATATTCAGCGCTCGTCTTTCTAAATACTACAGGTCCGCTTTTTAACACCAGGGAACGGATTGCCCTGGAAAGATACCTTCAGGCAGGAGGTGGTTTTGCAGGCATACATGCTGCAACCGATGCGGAATACGACTGGGGCTGGTACACCCGTATGATAGGAGGTAACTTTGAAAGCCACCCCAAACAACAGGAAGCCAAACTGATTATCAAAGACAAGAACCATGCGTCTACGAAGCATCTTCCCGATGTTTGGACACGAAAAGATGAGTGGTATAATTTTAAGAAACTCAGTAAAGACGTTCATGTACTGATAACGATTGATGAAACGAGCTACGAAGGCGGTACCAACGGCGACTATCATCCTATGGCCTGGTACCATGAATATGATGGCGGAAGAGTCTTCTATACGGAACTGGGGCATACCGATGAGTCCTATAGTGATCCCCTATACCTGCAACACATATTAGGCGGAATTGAATACGCCATAGGAGGTAATGAAAAATTGAATTACGGGGAAGTTGTCTCCCAATACCCTCCCGATGAAGACCGGTTTACCAAAACGATGCTGGTACAGGATACTTTCTATGAACCCACGGAAATGACTATTCTGCCCAACTTTGACATACTGATTACCCAACGCCGTGGTGAACTTATGCGCTATAAAAGCGAAACAGGTGAAGTGAAGCAGGTTGGTTTTCTGAATGCATATTACAAGACGACCACCGGCGGAGCTAACGCAGAAGAGGGCGTATTGGGCATCAGCAAAGATCCAAACTTTGAAAAAAATCACTGGGTGTATATATTCTATAGTCCCGCTGATACTTCTGTAAACAGGTTATCCCGGTTTAAATACGAAAACGACACCATTGATAATAAAACGGAACAGATTATTCTTCAGTTTTATTCACAGCGGGAAATCTGCTGTCACACGGGTGGTTCTATAGCCTTTGGTCCGGATGGATTGTTGTACGTTTCCACAGGAGACAATTCTACGCCATTCAACGAACCGGGTCAAACATACACCAACAAGGGATTTGGCCCATTAGACGATCGTCCGGGGCACGAACAGTATGACGCCAGAAGAAGTTCAAGCAACACCAATGACCTCAGAGGAAAAATATTAAGAATAAAAGTGAATGATGACGGCACATATGAAGTGCCGGATGGCAACTTGTTCGCTCCGGGAACGGCGAAAACAAGACCGGAAATATATGTAATGGGTAACCGTAATCCATACCGCATATCAGTAGACCAGAAGAACAGCTTCCTGTACTGGGGTGAAGTTGGTCCGGACTCAAATGTGGACAGTATTGGCATAAGGGGACCCCGTGGTTATGACGAACTGAACCAGGCACGAAAGGCAGGATATTTCGGTTGGCCCTTATTTGTCGGTAAGAATTATCCTTATAACCGTTATGACTATGCCACGGGTGTTTCCGGTCCGGCATTCGATCCGGAAAAACCGGTGAATGAATCCAGAAACAATACGGGATTGAAAGATCTCCCCGCGGTAGCTCCGCCGTTTATCTGGTATCCCTATGCCGCCTCTCCGGATTTCCCCCAGGTGGGAACCGGCGGACGTAACGCCATGGCCGGGCCTGTTTATTATACCGACATGTGGCCGGCAAAAACAAGGTTGCCTGACTACTATAACGGTAAACTCTTTATCTACGATTGGATCAGGGGCTGGATTAAGGTGGTAACCATGTTGCCCAACGGAGATTTTGACAAGATGGAACCATTTATGGAGCACACACAATGGAATAATGCCATTGACATGGAAGTTGGCCCGGATGGACGAATATACGTTTTAGAATACGGCAAGGGATGGTTTCAAAAAAATCCTGATGCCGGATTGAGCAGAATAGACTACAACGGTGGTAACCGTCCGCCCAAAATCACCGGGATTCATGTTGACAAAACATCGGGTGCTCTTCCTTTTACAGTAAAAGCTACTGTAGATGCCACGGATCCCGAAAATGATTCCATGACTTATTTATGGACTTTTGGCAACGGACAAACGAAAAAAACCGGAACCCCCAACGCAGAATTTGTATTTGATAAGGCCGGTGATTATTCCATATCAGTTAAAGTAAAAGATAAGAAGGAAGCGGCTTCAACGAGCAATATAGTTAATATATATGCCGGCAATACAGCGCCTGAAGTCACTGTTGAGGTTGGCGGTAATCAATCATTTTATTTCCCGGGCAAACCAGTGTCCTATCAGATATCAGTAAAAGACCAGGAAGATGGTAATCAGATAAACAAGGATAATCTGTACGTTACATCAGATTTTATGGAGAGCTCGGACAAGGCGTCGATTCCCCAGGGGCACCAGGAAGCTGCGATATCCGTTAGTGGCAGAACTCTGATGCAAACACTTGACTGTAATACCTGCCATAAAACGGAGGGGAAATCTATCGGACCCTCATTTATGGAAGTATCGAAACGCTATCAAAAACAGGGAGATGCCATAAGCTATCTTACTGAAAAAGTGATAAAAGGCGGCAGCGGTGTCTGGGGTGAGGTGGCGATGTCTGCACATCCCGATCTCACACAGGGAGATGCAGAAAGAATCGTCCATTGGATACTCTCTTTGGCCAATCCTGCTTCGGTCAAAAAATCCCTTCCGGAACAGGGTAAAATAGCCGTGCCGGCATCTAAAGAAAACGAGGTGCTCTATATATCGGCCAGTTATACGGACAAAGGTGGGGCGGGAATTAAACCGCTGACCGGGAGCGGTTCTTATGTTCTTCAAAGTAATAAGCTGGCATTTAAGGGTATAACACAAATGGATGGTTTTAGTTCCATTAATGTCGGCGGAGCAAACTATATGATAGTTCCCGCTGACAAATCTGGCTGGTTCAGCATGGAAAATATAGACCTTGAAGGTGTAAATGCGGCCGAGTTGTTAATAAGATGGCAGCCTGAAGGAGCTCTGAAGGGATGCTATACATTTGAGTTGCGAACCGGATCGCCCGATGGACAAAAGCTCGGCGGAGCTGAATTCGATGCTGCAAGGATAAAAGAAAAAGAACCTCAGACCAAACTCAGGTTTCATTTCTCAGGTACACCGCCGAAAGGTAAACAGACTCTGTATATATTAAGTACGCCTAAGGGTCAGGGAGAAAATAGTACGATTGCGCTGGGAATGCTCGAGTTGATAGCAAAATAAATCATCCTTCGCCAAAGCTTACCGTTGAAGAGAAGCTGAAAAAGACTTATTTTTCAAGAAAAAAACAACATGAAAGCCTTCATTTTTTCCAGCATCAGAACGTCTTTGTTTTCCTTTATTGTTGTCTGTTCCATAAGCTTCGGTTATGGGCAACCGGCAGAACAATTTATTAGTGTGGTGGTCGCGCCTGATCATACAGACTGGACGTACCAACCGGGAGAAAAGGTGAAGTTTACCATCAGTGTATTCAAAAGCGGCAACTTGCTGAAAAATACAGTTGTTAAGTACGAAATAGGACCGGAGAAAATGGCACCGGAGAAAAAGGATTCCTTACAGGTGAAAAGTGGAACACTTACCGTTGACGGGGGGACAATGAAGACACCGGGATTTCTGCGCTGTATAGCAACGGCTATTGTGGATGGGAAAAATTATCGTGGTCTTGCTACAGCGGGTTTTAATCCTGAACAAATCAAACCGACCGTCGGCAACCCATCCGATTTTATAAATTACTGGTCTGAGGCCAAAGATGAACTTGCCCGGATTCCGATGGATGCAGTGATGACGCTTATGCCTGAACGTTGTACGGAAAATGTGAACGTTTATCATGTCAACCTGCAGAATAACAGCGTAGGCGCCAGACTATACGGGATATTGTGTGTACCCAAAAAAGAAGGAAAATATCCTGCTTTATTACAGGTTCCGGGCGCCGGTATCCGCCCCTATTCAGGTGATGTAGCCAATGCTGAAAAAGGAATTATCACTTTCCAAATCGGCATACACGGCATACCGGTAACTATGGAGCCGTATATTTATAATAACCTGTCCGCAGGAGCACTCAACCGATATTGGAATATTAATCTGGATGATAAAGATCGTTATTATTACAAAAGGGTTTATCTGGGTTGTGTCCGTGCCAATGATTTCTTAACCAGTCTGCCACAGTATGACGGTAAAAGCCTTGGAGTTATTGGCGGAAGTCAGGGAGGTGCTTTATCTATTATCACGGCTGCACTCGACCCGAGGGTAAAATTTCTTGCGTCCTATTATCCCGCCCTCTCTGATGTAACCGGATATCTGAAGGGAAGAGCAGGTGGCTGGCCTCATTTGTTTGACAAAAACAATCTTGCTTTTAATAACACTCCGGAAAAAATAAATACGGTTGGATACTACGATGTAGTCAACTTTGCCAGGCAGCTGAAAGTTCCGGGAATCTATACTATGGGCTATAATGATGAAACCTGCCCGCCTACTTCCATGTTTTCGGCATACAATGTTATTACCGCACCCAAAGAAATATTTATTGTTCCTGAAACAGGACACTGGACCTATCCGGAACAAAGAGAAAAAATGAATGACTGGATAGTAAAGCAATTGAAAGCGGAATATTGAGCAATTATTTATTTTCGTTTGAACACGCTTCTGTAACAGAAGTGTGCGTACAGTAGTTTTTTGTATCCGTGAACACTACAGGTGCCGACTATTGGGTTAGGTTAACTGTCACCACGTTTGAATACGTTTTGCTACCGTCCTTGTCTGTCTGAGCAATTCGCACAAACACTTTTCCCATCCGGGCATTTTCCAAAATATCAAGTTTTCTGCATGCTGTAACCGGGAACATCAGCACAGCTAATACTACCATACATCCTTTCATACCTTTGGGTATTCTCCGTCTAAATGGCAAAAACAAAACCAATCCTGCAAAGCCTAATAGAATTGGATTATCCAGGGCAACGCTGAAAGTGTATTTTAACAGCCCGGTTGAGTTGCCATCAATAGCCCGGGATTTTACGGTTCCGGCTCTGGAGAATATTTTACCATCCGCAGATACCTCAATATCAAAATGGCTGTTGTTATTCTCAAAATGTGTAGTCCAGGTAATATTCAACCCGTTATTGTACACGGAAGCATTTATTTCGCCCATCCCCACAGGAAGAATAGTGTTGTCGGTAAGTGCCACAAGATTGGGTCTGGGCTCCCCTGACACCAGAGAAAAATTTCCACCGGCATATACCTTGTTGCCATTCAATGCCAGCGCCCAAACTATATCATCTAAGACTGGAGGCATCCATATAGTTGCCTCATCTGTTGTTGTTTCCAGCGCGGCAATATGTGCTCTCGATTGACCGCCAATAGTCAGGAACTGACCGCCGGCATACAGCTTCCCATTTTCCAAACCCAGGGTATATACGGTATTACTGGCGTTCGAATTCCAGGAGGTAGCATTCCCGTTTATAGCATCTATTGCGGCAATATTATTTCTTGATTGGCCGCCAATGGTATTAAAATATCCTCCAACATAAACGGTGTTTGCATCAGACAGTAACGCATAAATATTCCCGTCTGTATTCACGCCCGGGTTCCACGTTGTGGCGAGGCCTGTCGTAGCATCTATCGCTCCTATACGATATCGTGATTGCACACCTATAGAACTAAAATATCCTCCTATATAAACCGTATTATCACCTGTTGTGATAACACTCACCTGGCTGTTTACATTGGGATTCCAGGCAGTGGCAGTACCTGTGAGCGGGTCAAGTGCCGCCAGATTGTTTCTGGCCTGTCCTCCTATAGTGGCAAAGAGTCCACCCGCATAAATTACGCCATGACCTGCACAAATCGCATGTATATTACTATTAGGATTTGGATTAAAAGATGTAACATTCCCCGTTACTTTATCAATCCCTGCTATATATTTCCTTCCCTGCCCTCCTACCTGTGTGAAACCTCCCGAGATGTACACTGTACCATTCAGCATTGCAAGTCCTTTAACAGAATTATTAGCTACGGGATTCCAGAAACTCACTTCCCCGGTTATAACATCAATTGCAGCAATAAAATTTCCCGCGGTCCAACCTACGGAACTAAAATCACCACCGGCGTATATATTTCCCCCGTCAATGGCAATGGCTCTAACTCCTAAATTGATACCGGGGTTCCAGGAATTTGCTAATTCCGTGGCTGTGCTCAACGCTACAATATTTGTTCTGGGTTCCCCGCCAATATAAAAAAAATATCCTCCCGCATAGATTAACCCGTTATCAACCGCTATCGTTTCAACTATAGCGTCTGTATTGGCATAGCCCTCCCAGGAAGTGGCATTACCCGTACCGGTCGTTTGTAAGGCAGCTATACCTATTCTTGATTGTCCGCCTATACTTGTAAACTCCCCACCCGCATAAATTGTAGTGCCGTCTATTGCGAGGGTATATACTACAGCGTCTGCTTCCGGGGCCCAGGCCGTAGCATTGCCATTAGCTGTACTCACTGCCCCGATATAATTTCTGATTTGTCCGCCAAGTATTGTGAAATCACCTCGGACATATACATTGCCGCCACTAACCAGTAGGGCAGTTACGTTTCCATCAGCAGCAGCATACCAGTTCGTAACATCCCCGGAACCGGCTTCAATAGAAGCAATACGTTCTCTCCATTCACCTCCGACTTCAGAAAATTCTCCACCCACATACACTGTAGCGCCATCAACAGCAATGGCATTAACCGTAGCATCCGTGCCAGGATTCCATGAGTTTAAGG
>JACFNM010000612.1 GCA_019454915.1 Chitinophagaceae bacterium | reverse complement strand
TACGGTATACACGTTGTTGGACTTGCCGATCGTTGACAGCCTGGTCTATACCTACGATAATAATAGTCGGATAACCTCGGTAGTTGCCTGGCGTCAGGATACGCAAAATGATAACGAGATATTCGAATTTCACAAAGCCATCTATGGTTACGATAGCCGGGGAAATATCGGCACAGTAAGCTTTTATTTCAAGGATAATATCAACACCGTAGCGCCTCTCCAATTGATTACCATGCGCTATGACGATAAGTTGGCCTCGCTGAATCTCGGGAATGAAGGATTGATAGAAGGATTTCTGATGATTGAATCCAATTCTCCCAATAATGTGACTTTTGTGGATAATCCCGAAGGTCCGGATAAGTTTAGCATAGCGTATGAATATAATGCAGACTCAAGACCCGTGAAAGCAGTTAAAACGGATATGATAAATGATGAACAGATCTATATAAACTATTATTATCAATAACGGTATTTAAAAATCCTTCTTTACACTGAACCGATATTATTCCCATTTAAATACGACTGTTGAAATCATTAAGAGATATACCGGAGATCAACCACTGCGTTATTTTCTGAAAGATTATTTTGCTGCAAATAAAAAATTCGGTTCAAAGGATCGTAAGCAGATAAGCCATTTGAGTTATTGCTATTACCGCACCGGAAAACTCTTTCACTCGCTTCCTCCCGTAAATGATGAAAGCATAAGGATGAGGATCCTAACCGGCTTGTTTTTCTGTAGCCAGGCAAATAACGAAGTACTTGAGTTTATAAAGCCGGCGTGGAACAAAATGGTTGCAATTTCGCTTGAAGAAAAATGGATGTTTTTAAAAAGGGAAGCATTAAGCGGCAATGATGATGATTCGCTGCCCGCAAGCGACGATTTTTTTTCATTGGTTTTTCCCTGGGAGGCACTCCTGTCTGATGGCATTCATTACACGGATTTTGTTCGATCCTTGTTTATCCAACCTGATTTTTTTGCGAGGATACGGCCGGGCTATAAGAATCAGGTTAAGGATAAATTAATAAGTCGTTCCGTTCCGTTCGGGATAATAAGGGAGGATAGCTTGTCTTTTAACAATACAACCCAATTGAGCGACGTAGTGGAGCTGGATAAGGAGGTGGTGATTCAGGATGATAGCTCTCAGCGCATAGCAGATTTTCTAAAGCCGCTGCGTACCGGAAAAATGCTGAAAGTTTGGGATTGTTGTGCAGGGAGCGGAGGTAAATCTATCCTGGTAAAGGATATTTTAGGAGAGATAGAACTGACCGTATCGGATATCAGGGAATCTATCCTGATCAATCTCCGCAAACGGTTTTCTACGGCAGGCATAAAAGAATACAGGAGCCATTTAATTGACCTTACTAAACCAGCTTCGCAGGGAAGCGGATATTCAGCCGGCGCGTTTGATTTGGTCATTTGTGACGTCCCCTGTTCGGGAAGTGGTACCTGGGCCCGAACTCCGGAACAGCTATATTTTTGGTCCGAAACCAAAATCCTTTCTTATGTGCAGACCCAGGAACGCATCACCTCCCGTATCATCCCTTATATAAAAAAAGGAGGTTATCTTTTATATATCACCTGTTCGGTATTTAAAGAAGAAAATGAAAACAGGGTCAATAGTATCATGCAGCAGTTT
>JACFNM010000611.1 GCA_019454915.1 Chitinophagaceae bacterium | reverse complement strand
AAAAACACAGATATCAAAATACTTCGAGCATACCTAAAACAAGTTAGCGCTTATGACCCCTTGCCCACCCCCACTGGTAGGGGATTTAAAGATTTAATGAAGCATGAAAGTAGATTTTCAAATATCATCGGCAAATCATGGTTTCATTCTTTCTTCCATGCGAAGCTGGAGCTTCTCAAACAATTACGTTCCCAAGCCCGGAGCTTGGGAACAAGCGTTTTTACCTTTTCAAAAAGCTAAAGTGTTACAATATTTTTCTTGTTGCGTAACATGAGTCGCCCGAAGATAAAGCAAAGATCTTACGTGCTTATTTTATTAAATAAACAGTAACCTTTATCTTTTTATTTACTCCCTTTGCCTTAAAATTGATGTCTGCTTTGCCTTTCCCCTTTTTAGCCTTAATGGTAAATATCACCTGTCCGTTAGCGTCTGTTTTTTGTCCGGATGGAGTAATCTTTATTTTCTCCGGATTATTTTTAGAAACCTTTGTTTTTACCTTCACGTCCTCGGCAACGCAGCCATCTTCGCCGGTTACCGTTACTATTATTTCCGCACTCTCATTTTTCACAATTTCCAACTCTTCCGGATGTGCGGCAATTGATGCGGCTATACAGGTAACCGGAGCAGGTGTTGTCGTTGGCGACGGCATTGGAGCAGTTGCCGTTGGTGACGGTGTTACCGCCGCCACAAAAGCGGTAGCTGTTACCACCCTTGGATAACCGGTGGTATTAATTTCATCGAAATAGGTAATCGTTAATGTCTCCCCTGCGGCTGCCTGAATACGTTCATATTCCAATGTGCCTCCGCTGTCTACCACCTGAATTGTTCCCACAAACGCACCTGTATCGGCGCCCGTTTCAACCATCCTCACCCTTGTAGTATTAAATGGGGACGTTTCAATAAATACATCGTTTGGCAGCACCTCTGCTTCTGTATGGTTCGTATTTCGCTCCGCATCTGCCAGCATCATTTTGGCATAGTCTCCTATAGAATAGGAGTCGGCATCAAACGAAAGTGTTGCATCAAAACTGCCGAATGTTAGTTCCCTTGAGATTGTTGCCTCTGTCAGTGCTTTGCCGGTGTATTCCACAGTGGCAGTACCGCCCTGCACTGTTTTTATAACGCCAATATTTGATCTGACATTTGAACTGGCGCCGCCGGTGGTGGCTGTTCCCGTCCTTATAGTTGCAAGGAAAGTGCCGCTGTCAGCGCCGTCCTCATTCAGGTCAAGCAGCAGGTCTTTTCCGGAATAATAGTTTACGCCAAATACCTTAATGGCGGTGGTAAGCACCTCTTCCGATGCGGAATCGGCGTTTCTGCCGAGATCCGTTACGGTGACAACTACGGTATCGCCAAAAAGATATGCCATATCCTTGCTCAGTGACATACTGACTGTGTAACCAGGCGTTGGCGCAGGAGAAGGCGTGGGCGTTTCTGCTGGTATTGTCGGAGTGGGCGTCTCCGTTGCCGGTGGAGTAGGCGACGTAACAAATATTGGCGTAGGAGTAAACTTCAGTTCAGGCGACGGCGTGGGGCTGGGCTTTGACGTTGGCGTTTGAGGCGGCGCTGATTCGGTGGTAAAACTCCAGCTATAGTTTGAATTCAGGCTGGTTCCGGCATAGTTTGCAGCACGAACGCCA
>JACFNM010000072.1:11978-14841 GCA_019454915.1 Chitinophagaceae bacterium | reverse complement strand
CGCCGTTCCCCAGGTAAAGGCATACACCTGGCTTCGGCCATTGTTTCTGAATGGGAGCGGACTGAAAACATCTTCTGAAACTGCCGTTACCTGCACTGCATAGGTGTAACCGGGCTGTAACTCAGTAGAGAAACCTACGGGCATGATTTGATAGGTAACAATTCTTGCCGGGTCGCGTATTTCTTCCCGGTAAAAAGCAATGGGCGCCGAAGGAATATCCAAAGAACGAATCACCTGGTTTGGGTCGCGGGTATCGCCGGGCGCTATCTCGGCTATTAAAATATCATATCGTAAAGGCGTTCCTGCCGGAAGTCCGGACGGGGCCTGCCATCTGAACGTAACTGAACCGTCGGGCGTTGGTGTCATCTGAATTGGTGAGGATGATGCGCCCATGAGTGGAACGCTGTTGATGCTTTGCAAAACGGGCGGGTCGTAAATTCTGGCCAGGATATTGGTACATTGACGTGTATCGTTGTTTATGGGCTGGTCATACCTCGGTAAACCTGTTTGAAAATCTACCAGATAGGCTTCAAAGCAAAGTTGATAATTCCCTTCAGGAATACGGCCAGAACCATCGGCCATAGAGAAAAAATGCTCTGCCGGAACTTCCCTTCCTCCTTCAAAGAACTGGACATTATTGACATCAAAAAGTTCTCTGATCTGAACACCGGTTAAAACTGTGGTGGCAAAGGAAGCAAGATGGATGTAGTTGGCAGACGTGATATGATTACGGTTGGTTTTGATAACCAGATTGTTGCCCGTCATTTTGGCTTCGACAACGATGTCCATATTCATCTGAGAAACATTCCGGATGGTTACCAATGTTCTGTCGGCTAACAGATTGATATCGTTTAACTGAGCGGCTATCTGGTTTCCACCGGTAACGGTAGTGGTTATATCTACAAGATTGGTCTGCGCACGCAGTTGCCCGAAGATTGTCAGTATGATAATAAATATCCAAAGTTTTTTCATAGCTATATCCTGTTAGAAGTGGAAAGAATAACTGATGTTTGACCTGATTTCGGAGAAATTTTTGGCGGCAGCGCCACCCGATGTCCCTATCTTATATTTGTTCGTTAAGTACCCTCCGGTAATACCTATGGTGTGTTTGCTGATGGTATAACTCACAGCCAGGCCTGTATTGGAAGTGTAGTCATCACCTAAGCCGTCGCTTTGTCTCAACTGAACATTTTCGGACAATGACAGCCTTAATTTATTTTCCAAAAACATTTTACTCAATCTCAGGAATGGACTGATATTGGTAATGGTACCCGTATATACCTCGGTGTTATTGTAAGTTATACCTGCGCTTGCATTGGCTTTAACCGGAACCAATGATAAGTTATAGCTTAAGGAGCCAATGAAAGTATGGGCATTGGTATATTCTTCTGTAAAGCGATTCAGGTCGTTGGTATTTTGATAGTTAGCACTGACGGCAACCTGATGTGTTATGGAATTGTCTGAAGAAGCCGTCCTGTAACTGATGACTGTTCCATAACTCGCATTAATGGCGCTCATAGCCGTTGAGTCATCAAAAAAATCTCCGATTCCTTTTCGCTGATTCACGCCGAAGTTGGAATAATCCAATCCAATATTGAATTTCTTGCCGGCAGCAATATTGACATTTGCAGCATAGATACTTCTTTTTGTGGTAGCGTATTTCTTGTTATTCAAATTATCGTGGCTCAATCCACCGGAAAGATTCAGGTATAATTTTCCTTTCAACATGGAGAAGGAAGGAGAGATGGTAAATTGTTCCACGTCTTCCTGAAAATAATAAGCTCCTAAGGACCGGTATCCGGGGTCAACCCGTTGGTATTTACCCGTAAGGCTCCCTGTCCTGAAGTTATACCCCAATGAAGTGGTAACTGCTTTGCTGAATTCGCTCGATGAATTAAGCTTGACAAGTCCACCTGCCCACGGCATGATGGGGAATGCAGCAGAGTCTGTAAATTTTTCCAACCTGGAGTCTTTGGTATAAAGGCTTCCTCCGGCATCAAGGTCGAAAATCAGTTTGTTCTGCAAAAAAGATAAATGACTTTTTACGCCTAGTGCTGCATTTTCTTCCGGTGTAACCATTGATTTTGATGATACAGGCGCGATAGAATGAATGTCGTCTTTGGCTTTAAAAGCTATAAAATCCAGATAGTTATTGTTGTTGCCTATTCCTATTTTGGCTGCATAGCCGGTTCGTTTGTAAACCGGACGGATATATCCTAAATATCCTAACCCTGAAATACTGTCTTCATTAACAGCTCTGTTAAATCGTCCTGAAATAAACCCAAACCGGAATTTGCCGGGATTTAATTCAATTCCCCCACCAAGGAAATTAGCTCCTGCAAGAGTGTAATCTGAAAAATGCACATTCCGGTACCCGGCATGTAGGGTTATCCATTTGTAATAAGGGCTAACGCCGTATTGATTGAAAGGTTGTGAGAAATTTCGTTCCTGGTCGCTGACCACAAACGAAAAAGGGAAGGTAATGCCATAGATGGAAACAACCGGCGACCCCATTAAACTCCATCTAAAAGGCTCCCGGCGATTGGGAATTCCCGATGCAGAATAAAATCCTGCTCCAACAGAAAGGCTTCCATTGATTTTAAAGGGCTTCTGTTTTGTTATGGAACCCATATCCTGAGCAAAAGCACCCTGGTAAAGGAGAGCTATATAAACAAATCCGATAATACGTTTATACATAATCCCGATTTTCATAATCAGTTGGGGGAGGGGCAGTTCATTTAATTTTCCTTGCCCCTAAACATCAAGAATAAGAGTAAAGCGTAAATGTGAGCTTTATTGTATTAAATAGAAGGGCAGAGAACGTATAATGGGACGAATAACAAGGTTTGGGATAAATAGCAAC
>JACFNM010000072.1:0-11878 GCA_019454915.1 Chitinophagaceae bacterium | reverse complement strand
TATCATGGACTGATGGATTGATATGGGATAGTTTTCACGCAAAGACGCGAAGTCACGAAGATGGAAAAAGATAGTTTTGGTTGGTTCTGATTCTTCTCTTTGCGGGCATTGCGCCTTGGCGTGCCATAATTTTCACGCAAAGACGCGAAGACGCGGAGAAGAAAGAAAAGCCAGCTTATTAAATCAGACTTTCCCCTTTCCGAGCATTGCGCCTTGGCGTGCCATTGTTCTCACGCAAAGACGCAAAGCCGCGAAGATGGAAAAGTTTAAGACCTCAGGAATCACTCTGTAACGAAACTCCGTTTCTTGCTTTTTGCAGGGAGCTATCCGGAAACAGTGCACGCAACTCTTCTATATGCGACCTTGAAACAGGAACTTTGTGTAATTTGGGATGAACATGAAGAAAATATCCGGCGGCATTACCATCTATGCGGATAATTTTATCTAAGTTCACTACGAAGGCACGATGACTGTGAAAAAGATTGGGGAAATCAGCATTATCCTCTCTGAATTTTCTGATGGTTTCTCTGATTCTGAACTCTCTGATATCACCTTCATTCTCACAGAATACATGTAGATAATTACCCCGGCTTTCTAAAAAGAGGAAGTCGTCACCTGATATTTTCGGAATTTTTTCGTCAGTAATGTGCAGGAAAGAAGGATTAGTAATAAGTGGTTTTACAGGGTTAAGTTCCAGGTTCTCATTGATTTGACCGGCAACTTTCAACCTTTTTTTCAAAAGCAAAAAATGTCTGGTCAGGGAGACCAATATATAGGGCAGGAAACCAGTTGTCCAAACAATAAACATCATTTTCCAGAGCGAAAAGCTCTTTGCCTTATCACCACCATGAACAATCCAATAGTGAGTGAGCCAGACGATGAAGGCAACCGAAGTGAATTGATAGGCTACAAAAACGATTTCCCTTCCCAGATTCCAGTTTTTTTGTGCGAACACATTCGGAAATCCTACAATCCAAAGTGTACTCAATGCCATCATAATAAATCCGGCTGCCGGATATAAAAGCGCATTTTTGAGGATATGCCATTCTGAAGGATATCCTGACATATCATTGGGCCGAAGCAAATATAAAATGAGAAAAACACCAATGGCGATGAACAGAATCGTGCGAAAATAAACCTTTAAATCGTCATAAGCCGGATGTGGTTGTTTTAATAAAAGAAGCAGTTTGTTCATCGTAAAATCCCAATCCTGATTGAAACACTCTAATAATTTTTGACAAATATAAAAGTATAACTCATTTAGCAGCAATTCAATTTTTTTGGAACAAGAACACCCCCTCTCCAAAACTCCACTCTTCAGTTTTGGGCTTTCCCCGTTTAGAATATTAACTAAACTTCCATCACTCGCCGTTTAATTTAAAATGGCTTAGAACAGAATAATAATCATCCGGATTGTAACTGGCATCCTGCTGAATTTTCCGTGCGTTAATAACCTTGGCTGCCGGTATCAGAAAAATACGTACCGCCCTGAATGTAAGAGCATATGAGTATGGCGAACCCGACGGGGTAAGTGCGCGAATACCAAAGAGGTATGAGTTAGTTGACGCATACCAAAACGTTCTAATGTGGTATGCGCCTGAGGATCCGAACCCCGGCATTGAATACCATGTGCTTTCGGTTTCGCCAGAAGGATTGTAGTATGCAAGAAGGATGCTGCTGTCCATCGTCTCTCGTGTTACGCCCGGAATAGCAAGGCTCTTTTCGCCTGTAAAAGTGAAGCTTCCATACTTATAGAGCGTTACGTTGGCACTGCCCTCTTTACCTGTTGGGCCGATGGGGCCCTGTTCTCCCCTTTCGCCCTGGTCGCCTTTGGCGCCCTGGGGTCCCTCTTTGGAACAGCTCACTGCAGTAATCATTAATACAGAAAGGGCAATAAAAACGAAGCGATTTCTTTTCATTTGTTGATTTTTAAAAAGGTCAGTAATTTTTTTAAACTTTAATTGAGGTCAGATTTGAGCGAATGTAGTTAACTTAGCCTTCACATAGGAAAATTAAATTGCAACGCTATATGTCTTACTCTTACCAATTAAAAAGCATAGATGAATACAGGGCGGCCTATAAAAAAAGTGTAGAGGACCCTGAAACTTTCTGGGCAGAAATTGCCGAAAATTTTGTCTGGAGAAAAAAATGGAATAAGGTGCTCAACTGGAATTTTACGGAACCAAGGATTGAATGGTTTGCGGGGGGCAAGTTGAACATTACGGAAAACTGTCTCGACCGGCACCTCAAAACCCTCGGCGATAAACCCGCTATTATCTGGGAACCCAATAATCCTGAGGAAAGAACCAGGATCGTAACTTATGAACGATTACATAAAAGGGTTTGCCAGTTTGCCCAGGTTCTAAAGAATAATGGCGTAAAGAAAGGAGACCGGGTTTGTATCTATATGGGTATGATTCCGGAATTGGCCTATGCGGTGTTAGCCTGTGCACGGATTGGTGCTATCCACAGTGTGATTTTTGGGGGGTTTTCAGCCAGGAGTATAGCGGACAGGTTGGAGGATACCAAAGCTGAATATATTGTGACTTGTGATGGTGCATACCGGGGAGCAAAGGATATTCCGCTGAAAAGCGTGGTAGATGACGCGTTGGTGGGTAATAATGTAGTAAAAAGAGTGATCGTGTACACGCGTACCCGAATTCCTGTGAGTATGATTAAAGGACGTGATGTTTGGTGGGAAGACGAAATGCTAAAGGTAACGGATACCCTGCCGGTAGAAAGTTTTGGCGAGGCAGAAGAAATGGATGCGGAAGATCCGCTGTTTATTTTATACACTTCCGGCAGTACCGGAAAGCCCAAAGGGGTGGTACATACTACGGCAGGATATATGATCTGGACGACTTATACTTTTGTAAATACTTTTCAGTATCAACCGGGTCAGGTATATTTCTGTACGGCAGATATCGGCTGGATAACCGGTCACAGCTATATTTTATACGGGCCACTGGCTGCCGGGGCTACCAGCCTGATGTTTGAAGGGATACCCACCTGGCCAGATGCCGGCAGGTTCTGGGATATTGTAGATAAATACAAAGTAAATACCTTGTATACGGCGCCTACAGCTATCCGTAGCTTAATGACTTACGGGCTGGACCCGCTTAAAAACAAAGACCTCTCCTCTCTAAAGGTGTTGGGCTCGGTGGGAGAACCCATCAATGAAGAAGCCTGGAATTGGTACAATGAAAACGTAGGTAAGAAACGTTGCCCGATAGTAGATACCTGGTGGCAGACAGAGAACGGCGGTATTTTAATTTCCACCCTTGCAGGGGTAACGCCTTCCAGGGCTTCCTGGGCTACCTTACCCTTACCGGGAGTACAGCCCGTGTTGGTAGATGACCAGGGTAAAGAGGTGACGGAGAAGAATGAAGAAGGATTATATAAAGGTAATCTGTGCATGAAGGCGCCATGGCCTGGAATGCTCAGAACAACCTATGGCGACCATGAGCGTTGCCGGGCTACCTATTTTGCTCCCTACCCCAATTTGTATTTCAGCGGAGACGGCGCGTTGAGAGATGAAGAAGGAAACTATCGTATTACCGGAAGGGTAGACGATGTATTGAACGTAAGCGGTCACAGAATCGGTACTGCCGAAATTGAAAATGCGATTAACATGCATGCCGATGTAGCCGAAAGTGCTGTCGTAGGCTATCCGCACCCTATAAAAGGTTTAGGTATATACGCTTATGTGATCGTCAGCAATCTTCATGGTGATGAGGAAAAAACAAGAAAGGATATCACGGAAACGGTTTCCAGAATTATTGGCCCGATTGCCAAACCGGACAAAATTCAATTTGTTTCCGGTTTACCGAAAACACGAAGTGGCAAGATTATGCGCCGGATTTTGAGAAAAATAGCCGAAGGTGAGCCGGACAAAGTTGGAGATACTACTACGCTCCTCGATCCGGCTGTAGTGGAAAGTATTAAGAAAGGAAAACTATAGGATTATTTTTCTTTTGAAAGACCTATGAGGTTTCCGTGAACCTCATAGGTCTTTTATTTTGTGCTAAAGGGAGTATTTATCATCCGCAATTAATCTATCTGCTATACGCCTGCGCGCATCTTTGGTATTAAAAGGCTCCGTCTTGGTAAATCGCTTAATCCCCAGCAACATCATTCGTTGCTCATCACCGGATGCAAAGGCATTAATGGCATCCCTTCCGCTCTTGTTCACCCGGTCAGCCGTGTCATACAAATAAGTCCGGGCGATATCAAGGGGTAAGGCAGCTTCTGACTCGCTCGTCTGACCCGCTAATTTAACCGCCCTGTGCAGCGCGCTTTCAGCATGAAAGACATTGATCGCCATGTCTGCAATATGCATAATGATCTCCTGCTCACTCTCCAGTTTCATCATGAGCTTTTGAGCAGCAGCGCCCGCCACCATCAGAATAGCTTTTTTCATGTCCCGGATTAGTTTTGTCTCCTTTGCAAAAGCCGTCTCCTCATCGCTGCTGAAGTCCGGAATACTCATCAATTCTTTTTGAACAGCAGCAGCCGGGCCCATCAAATCCAGCCTTCCTTTCATCGCGCGTTTAAGCACCATATCCACCGTCAGGAGTCGGTTAATTTCATTTGTGCCCTCAAAGATCCTATTGATGCGGCTATCCCGATAGGCACGGGAGATAATATATTCAGCGCTGAACCCGTTGCCCCCGTGGATCTGCACGCCTTCATCCACTACATAATCCAGTACTTCACTGCCAAATACCTTCAACATGGCGCATTCAATGGCATACTCTTCGGCGCCCGCCAGCAGGGATTCACCAAAAGATTTTCCATTATCTATTAATTCCTGTTCTTTTTCGTCAATCCATTTCGCCGTCCGGTACAGGGCGCTCTCAGCTACCCAAATCCGAATGGCCATTTCTGCTATTTTATGCTTAATTGCACCAAACTGCGCGATGGGCTGTTTAAACTGCTCCCGCGTATTGGCATATTGAATAGCGGTGGTTGCTGCTCCTTTTGCTCCTCCCAAAGCGGCAGCACAAAGCTTCAACCGACCAATATTTAAGATATTGAATGCAATAATATGTCCCTTTCCGATCTCTCCTAAGACATTCTCTACCGGCACTTTTGCATCCTGGAAATAAAGCTGTACGGTAGATGAACCCTCAATGCCCATTTTATGCTCCTCAGGGCCCTGGGAGAAACCTTCCGTGCCCCGCTCCACTATAAAGGCGGTAAACTTGTCGCCGTCTATTTTCGCAAATACGGTATAGACATCTGCAAAACCGCCATTGGTAATCCATACCTTTTGCCCATTCAATAAATAATACTTACCATCATCACTCAGTTTTGCCGAAGTTTTGGCGCTCAGGGCATCACTTCCGCTGTTGGGCTCCGTCAGCCCATAAGAACCTTTCCATTCGCCGGTTGTCAGCTTAGGAATATACTTCTCCTTTTGAGCGGGAGTTCCAAAATATAAGATAGGCAGCGTGCCGATACCCGTATGGGCGGCTATGGCCACCGAAAAAGAAAACCCTCCTCCTAACCCTTCATTCACCAAAGTGGAGGTGATAAAATCCTTACCCAGCCCTCCGTACTGCTCAGGAATAGACGTTCCCAACAATCCCTGCTCACCGGCTTTATCCAGAAGAGAGGGCATCAATCCGGGTTCCTTGGCGTCAATCCGATCAATAATGGGAAGAACCTCCGCGGACACAAAGCTGGTGCACATATCCATTATCATCTTTTGCTCTTCGCTGAAATCTTCCGGAATAAAAATATCTTCCGGCCGGCTCTCCTTAATAATCCATTCTCCTCCTTTTAGCGTGTTATGATTAGATGTTTCTGTACTCATAAATTTTTCTTTTTTTATTAGCAATAACGAGAATCTGTTAAGTTAAATTATCGTACACCCGTTGCAACACGGTTTTGCACAACTCTATTTCATCCGCCGTTACATCGGTCAGTGCTTCATTCAGCGTGCGGTTGGCTAAATCCATCGTCTGGTCTCTCAAGCCCATAGCGATTTCACTCAAATAAATCAGGTTGATCCGACGATCTTTAACAGATGCCACCCGTTTTACCAGCTTCTGCTTCTCCAGGTTATCCACCAGGCGGGTAATACTGGGCTTATCCCTGAAGGTGGCGCTGCATAATTCCTGCTGGCTCAGTCCATCCTTTTTCCATAAATGGTATAGAACGCTCCACTGCTCAATAGTTATATCTATACCGTGCTGTTTAAAATTTTTTTGTAACCGGCGGGCAATAGCTGTGGAGGCCAGTCCTGTAATAAAACTGTATAGTTCTCCCCGTTTAAATTGACTATTTGCCATATTTAGTTAGTTATGCAACTAATTCAAAGCTAATGATAATCAGCAAAAAAGAAAATTAATCTTGAAAAATCCGCATTCAATCCGCCATATGGCAACCTCCGTTCCCGTATTCTCCTCCGCCCGACTGTACCTGCTAAAAACAGGGAGGTTGCCTGCAAAATTGCAGGCAACCTCCCTGTTTGTTTGAAAAAGATTATTCCGAAATGAAATATCCCTGCTTTATACGCGGCAGTTGTGATTAGAAATTAGCCACTTCGCCGGTATCCCACCACAACCGGGTAGCAATATCATCTTTTGCTCCTGGTCCCATTTTCGAAACCGCATCTGCGACAGCATCAGTATTACCGGTGCGCTCAGCGTTAACAAACGGCATTCTTTTTATCCACTGGTCAGGCGGGATAACTCCCCAGTCCGGACTGCTGTCATTCTTCGCAACATGAGGAATCTTCGGATATCCGGTTCTTCTGAAATCAACCCATGCCTCTAATGTATTTGTAAAAGTATTCAGATATTTCTGAGTTAAAATTTTCTCCAGTTTCAACTCATTATTATCTGCATCATTCCAGGCTACCGTTACCGTTGAAGGTTGTGTAAAGCTATTCCGTGCATCAGCAGGATCGACGTAATTTAAAGGTTTGCCTGTACTGTTAGCTAGATAAGCATCAGCCCCCGATGCGCCCCAATCCTGAAAGGAAAGTTTTACACCGTTTTCATAGTTTTCTTTGGCATCGCCTGCTCCTGCCCATCCACGTAAAGCGGCTTCTGCCTTCAAAAATGCAACTTCCGAGGCTGTAAACGCTCTCCGTTTTTGAACAGAGTTAAAATCGTTACTCACTTTGGAATATTGTAGCATAAAGGGTTTTGTTGTTCCGCAAAATGCTCCATTACGGATGCCCTTATACGGGAATGTCGGGTGATTGGGATCTGGGCCCAAAGTACCTGTAGTAGGTTCGAACATCTTCGCAACTCTTCCATCATTAAACCCTGCCATAAAAGATTCAATTACAGCACCCATTCTGGTATCATCCCACTGATAACATATTTGAGCAACCGGCATGATATTCCCCAACAAAGCAACCCAAAAATTATCATCATTCACTTCTATTAATCCCGCCGGATCGTTTAAAGCTTTTTCACCCTGCGCTTTCGCCAAATCAGGAGCCACTTTCGATAATCTCATTGCAAGTCTCAATCTCAACGAATTAACTACTTTCAGCCATTTCGATATATTTCCTTTATAGCTGGGATCAAACTTAGCAAATCCAGTGTAACCAACATTTGCTGCAAAATCAGTTTGTACCTGATCCAACTGAGAGAAGAAGGTATTATACAAATCCGACTCTTTATCGTATAAGATTGAATTCGCGGTGGAGCCATAATTCGAATAAATTACCGGACCATGTATGGCAGTCAGTTTCGACACACCTAAAACCCTCATAAGAATAGCCCAATCAGCGAATAGGGGTTTATCATATTGTTCGGCAAGTTCGATAACTCTCTTAGTAGGTGCCATCACACTTCCATAGATTCTCCCCCAATATGAATTCCAACGAATGTAATAAGTCGTGTTGTTTACGTTACCCACGAAATCTGTAGGTGTATTCATATATCCCATCCAGGAATCATAGCATAGATCTTCTTCAATTTGGTGCCCGAACAGATTAAACATAATGTTAGAAAAGGGCGCTCCTAACAGATTGTTATCCTGCAACAACATTTCGTTTGAGATCTGATTCGGGTTTTGATTCAGCTCCTCAAAATTTTTGGTGCAGGATGAGAAAATACTGAGCAATAGTATTGCACTAATTATTTTTTTCATACTTATCATTTTATAAAATTATAAAGTTGCTTTTAAAGTTATTCCATACGATCTCACAGGAGGAACGCTGAAGACATCATTCGATTGCATTGAATTGCTCGTGCTCATAGCCTGCTCGGGGTCATAAGGAGCTTTCTTATAGAAGAAGAATAAGTTTCTTCCTACAAGAGAAACAGAGAAGTTTTTCACAAATGCGGAGGGAGATGTTCTGAAATTATATCCTAAAACAAACTGAGCCAAACGTACATTTGTTCTGGAAAAAACATAAGGTTCCATTATCTTATTACGGTCGCCTATAGCTGAATAGTAGTCAACGGGGTTAATCGAGGTGACTTTTGTAGTACCCTGAATGGCATCAATAGGAATTGTACTGCCGGATCTGGCCTCAGCAGTCCTTTTGCTTACTCCGTAAGAATCCAGGAAAGCTTCTGTTTTGGAAAAGGCCACCCCACCAAATTTGCCATTCACTAATACATTCAGGAAAAAGTTATTCAGCGTGAAATTATTATTCCATCCTAAAAGAAGGTCTGGATTTACATTACCCACTTTCACTTGAGTAGGAGCCTTAGTGGGAACTCCATTATCATCTAAAATAATCTGTCCGCTTTCATTCCTGTTGAATTTATAAATCCACAGGTCATTAAAGGACCCGCCGGCTCTGATTATGGAGGCAAAACCTTCGTCGTCTCCGCCCACCTGATAGTCAGGATTATCCGCAATGAGCTCTACTATCTTGTTCTTATTCTGCGATATGTTCACAGCGGTATTCCATTGAAGCCCTGAATTCTTTAATACTTGTCCGTTCAGAGTCAGTTCAAATCCTTTATTGGTGATCTTACCTGCGTTGATGTAATAAAACGTGTAACCGGATCCGGATGGTGCAGGTAAGGTAAGGAACTGGTTCGTACTAATATCACTGTAATAGGTAAACTCAAATCCCAGTCTTCCTTTGAAGAATCTCATTTCAGTGCCAAATTCGTTACTGGCTATCATTTCAGGTTTTAAATCGGTAAAAGGCACCTGCGTATTATAATTAATACCACCTATTATCGTTGGATCGCCCGCACCTCCGATAGAATTCCAGGGATTCACCACATTGAATGGTACCTCATTAGCCGTTTGTGAAATGGAAGCTCTAAGTTTCAGGAAAGAAATAAACTCCGGCATATTCATCATTTCACTGAGTATGGCCGTTAATCCAACGGAAGGATACAGATAGGATTGATTACCCGTCAATGCCAGCGTAGATGCCCAGTCATTACGACCGGCTATATCCAGAAACAGCATATCTCTAAAGCCTAATTGTACATCTGCAAACGCGCCCTGCTTGACCGTCCTGCTTATTGTTTGGTTAAACATTACGTTGTATGGGATATTTGCAAAGGTGAAAAAGTTAGGATATTGCAACGAATTGGTTCCATTTCCCACATTCATACCATCTCCAAAAACATTTTTTTGGTAGCTGGCTCCGGCGATAGCCGTCAAACTAAAATCTCCAAAAGAATTATCATAACTTAATATTCCATCGGTGTAAACCGACTGATCCGTATACCGGTTATAGCTCCATGTACCATTCGGGCTGACGCTCACAGAATTTCCTCCGGCAACCAGACGATTATCAAACAGTTTATTCGCATAATCAATATTCCCTTTTACATCAAATTTCAAGTGCGGTGCTATATCATAAGAAACCTTAACACTGGCAATCGCACGATTCGTCTTTGCATACCGGGAGTTTTCATAGATTTCCCAGAACGGATTATTCTGTTTTTCCTCTGTAGAGTACCAGTTCATTTTGTAAATATTCCGGGTATCATCAAACACCTTATAGTTCTTCTTATAGGAAGCAAAATCCAACTGGCGGGAAAAGAGGTATAAACCGGTTAGCGGGTTGTTATAATAACCGGCGCCCGGCCGATTATGGGAGACTTCAGCCGAAAACATCACATTGGAACTAACGGTTATCTTATCGTTAAACAACTTTGTGGACTGATTGAATGTAAAATTATTCTTATTGTACCTGTGCGTAGGCATTACTCCTCTTGAAGAGGTATTTGAATAGGAAAAATAAGCCGTTGTTTTATCATTCCCTCCTGCCACAGAAGCAGAATTAGTAGCCGTTATCCCCGTTTGGAAGAAGTCTTCAATGTATCCTTTCTGATAATTACCCTTGGTAGTGGACCAATTATATACGGAAGAGCCTTCGGCTCCATATTCATACTGAAAGTCGGGGAGTTCCGATACCTGATCGAGAATGGTACTTGAGGTCAGATTAACTTCGGCTTTACCGGCTTTCGCTTTTTTGGTTGTGATAAGGATGACGCCATTCGCACCCAAACTACCATACAATATAGAAGCATTCGCACCGCGAAGAATGTTTACGCTTTCAATATCTTCGGGATTCACCGCGGAAATACCGTCTCCTTGATCCACGCCACCATAAGAACCTGGTTGACCGCCTTTATTGTTGACCATAGGGATACCATCTATCACGTATAATGCTTCACTCAATCCGGTCAAAGATTTATTACCTCTTAATACTGCTTTCGTGGAACCACCGGCGCCGGAAGCGCTGACCTTAATGTCAACACCTGCCGCTTTTCCACTCAATGCATCCATGAAATTAATATTTGATGCTTTCCTTAACTCATCTCCATTTACTGTTTGTGACGCATAAGTTAAAGCCTTCTTCTCGCGCTTGATACCCAACGCCGTCACCACCACTTCTTCCAAACCGGTAGCACTCGTTGCCAGAGTAATGGCAACCTCATTATCATTAGCTGAAACGCTTACCTCATTTTTTTCATAACCAACAGAAGTAACTTCAAGAACGATATCACTCGTTGGAACAGCTAATCGAAATTTCCCGTCAATATCAGTCAGAGTTTGAATATCTGCACCTTTCACTTTTACCGTAGCAGATGGTACTCCATTGTTCTCGACATCAGTAACCTGGCCACTAATCTGGCGGGTTTGTGCCGACAAAAAATTTGCTATTAACATGAAGAGTAATAGCAGTTTAAATTTTACCATAAATGTGTCAATTTGAGTTTTGATTAAATAAAACATTTCTATTAGTCTTTATATGAGAATTACTCATCGGATTTTTTATCAAATCACGCTTTCTAAACCATCATTCTTCCAATTCCAACACTCAAGGGCCCCTCCAGCGGCCAAAATCGTTTGGAAAGGAAATGAAATTGAATGGACGAGACTTTGTCAAAAGCTTTGCAGAGGATTTGCAAGGAGACCGAAACTCTTTTGAGAAAAGACTCCATGCATTATTATGAAGAATGAATCCTATATTATCCCGGATATTCATGCTCATTAAACCCGCAATTAGTTTTTGACATTCAGGCACCTGCTTTATTCATGTTTCGCCAGGTTTTACCGCAGGATGGATTTATGACACACATTGAAAATGATGATTACGTGCCCTTGTCGGGCAGGGAAAAAAGTTGTATAACAATCAACACGGTAAGTCAAACTTATTAAATCATTTTAATAAGTATTTATTTTTGTTAATTTTTTTTTTTAAATACTCAGAAAATCGAGCTAATCAACAAGATGTTACTTTTTAACGCATTAGTTTAGGGTTATTCCGATGTCTTTTTGAATCCCTGCTTTGCTTTTTTCCCATATTCTTAGCTAAAGCCTCCGTTAAATTGACGCCGGTTTGATTGGCGAGACAAAGCAATACCCACAATACATCAGCCATTTCATCTCCCAAATCTCCGCTATCTTCTCCTTCTTTAAATGACTG
>JACFNM010000610.1 GCA_019454915.1 Chitinophagaceae bacterium | reverse complement strand
CCGGTATATTATCAGTTAATGGAAATCCGGGGTGACGTGTTTACCTGGGATTACCTCCAGCAAGGTCCTGAATGGTGGGATATCCGCGTGACCAAAAAAGTGGCGCCTCAGAATAACAGTACCGGCAGAACGGCAGACGGCGAGTTGGTTATCAATGTTCCGTCTATCGAACCGCGACTGAAGCACGCCACCATTTTTCAGGCTTTTGAAGAGCTCAATCCCGGCGAATCTTTTATCATACACAACGACCACGATCCCAAACCGCTGTATTATCAGCTCGCGGATATGTATGGCGATATCTTTACCTGGACCTATCTGCAACAGGGACCCGAATGGTGGGATATCCGCGTAGCAATGAACGCCACTGCTGCGGGCAATTCTCCGGAAACAGGAGAAAACGAACTGGTAATAAACGTGCCGGCAATTGCAGACCACAGACTCAAACATGCTACCATCCTGAAAGCCTTCGATAATTTAAAGGCGGGCGAGTCTTTTATCATACATAATGATCATGACCCCAAACCCGTATATTATCAATTGCAGGGAATCCACGGAGATGTGTTTACCTGGGCTTATTTACAACAGGGACCGCAATGGTGGGATATCCGCGTGACCCGCAAAGGGAATGAAAATGAAGAAACAATCGGGCAAATCGTAGCAAAGGATATCAGTAAAATAGAAGTGTTTAAGAAATTTGGAATTGATTTCTGCTGCGGTGGCGAAAAAACAATCCGTGAAGCCTGCACCGAGAAAGGAATTGATCCCAAACAGGTGGAACAGGAGCTGGTGCAACCCGTTAAAGGCGTTACTGCTGCCGGTTTAAACTTCAACGAATGGGACCTCGATTTCCTGGCAGACTATGTGGTTAACAAACACCACAAATACATCCGGAAATACATGCCGGAAATTAAGGGTTATGCCGCAAAGGTTGCAAAAGTACATGGAGGAAATCATCCGGAACTGCTGAAAATAAACGAACTGGTGGTTAAAATGGACAAGGAACTTCATGAACATATCGCAGAAGAAGAAAACATACTGTTTCCCGCTATCAAGGAAATCGTAAATGCAAAAAACACCAACGCTCCCTATGCCAGGAAATCAGATGAACATTTTAAGAATCTGGTTACCGAATCGGAAAGTGAGCACGATAGCGTAGGCGATGCGATGAAAGAAATTGATAAATTAAGTGACCACTATACGGTGCCCGCAGACGGCTGTACCAGCTATAAATTATTATTTAAAATGCTGGAAGAATTAGAGGAAGATTTATTCGTCCATATTCACCTGGAAAATAACATCCTGTTTCCGAAGTCTGTTGAAATGGAGAAATCATTGTTATAGGAAAAACCACTCAGCCACGAATGTATAACCAATCGTCTTATCGTTGCATTCGTGGCTTTGTTTAATAATCACTGGCTGACGTTTACTCCCGTTAAAACGCCTTTAGTGGAAAGGAGTGAGCCAGTTAAATAGCATGATTATGGTGATTAATGCACAAACAAAAATTGCAGCACTTCTCAAACACCATCCGGATGCGCTGGAGACAATCATCAGTATCGCCCCTGACTTCAAAAAATTACGCAATCCTATTCTCCGGAAATTAATGGCTGGCAGAACCAGTATAGCGATGGCCTCCAAAATCGGCGG
>JACFNM010000071.1 GCA_019454915.1 Chitinophagaceae bacterium | reverse complement strand
CAGAAATGGTTATCCTCTTTAACAAATCTTCCGGGAAACGACCTAATTCCGCTACGACCTGTAAATTGCTATTGGTGGATCCGTCATTCAGGGCTATAAACTGATTATTCCGGAAACTGCGCACCCAGCCCATTACGGTAACTTCCTGATTAAGCGGCTCAGTTGCCAGCACCTGCTTTATTTTTGTTCTTTTATTAAACATACAATTTTATTAAGGACTTTTCGTTCATCCGTTGATAATGAGGCGAAAGGGCACAAAGATAAGGGACTAAAAAATTTTTTAGATTCCGGAAATTTAATGTATTATTGCCGCGGAATTAAACTGATCATTTATTCTCAGACTCCGGAATTCTATCAGTTTTGCTCATTCCGTACCAGTTTCATTCAACCAAAAATTCAATTCAACATTTCTCTTTCAACTATCAGGTGTTTTTGATGAGAGGTAAAACCGTTAAGTATTTTTATGTACGACATTCTGCAGCTGAATGACATGCTCGTTCCAGAGCTACTCGACATTGCCGAGCAATTAGGTATTGCTAACGCTAAAAAACTGGATAAGCAAGAACTTATTTACAAAATTTTAGACAAACAGGCTATCGAAAACAGCGCTACGGCCAAAGGAACTGAAGAAAAAGGTAAGCGCAAACGCATCGTAAAGACTACCACAGCCAATACTACAGAAGAAGCCGTAGTAGAAGAAGAACCCGTGAAAGTCACTCCACCCGCGCGAAAGCGAAAGCCGGCGACAACGGAAGCTCCTAAAAAAGGCGAGAAAAAAATAGTGAAGAAATCCAAAGCCACGGCGGACGAAGCGGAGGAGGAATCCATAGCTGAAAACGAAGAACCCGTGGAAATTATTCCTGTGGCGGAACCTATTGGAGGACCCGTAACAGACGAAGCGGAGGAGGAATCAGAAGAAGTGGCAAAGACTGAAGTTGCTCCGGCAGAAGAAACACCCTCTGAACGCAAACACCATCACGGCCGTCGCGAGCAAAATTTCAACATCGAATTTGACGGGGTGATATTGAGCGAAGGGGTACTGGAAATGATGCCCGATGGCTACGGCTTTCTGAGAAGCAGCGACTACAATTATCTCTCCTCACCGGATGACGTTTACGTTTCTCCTTCTCAAATAAAATTATTCGGATTAAAAACGGGAGATACGGTATGCGGTTCCGTCCGGCCGCCAAAAGAGGGTGAGAAATATTTTGCTTTATTGAAAGTGGAGACTATCAATGCGAAGTCACCCGAAGAAGTGAGGGATCGCGTACCGTTTGATTACCTGACTCCGCTATTCCCTTTTGAAAAATTAAACCTTTATACACAACCCTCCGGTCTCAGCACCCGGATGATTGACCTCTTTACCCCTATAGGAAAAGGGCAACGCGGATTGATTGTTGCTCAGCCTAAAACGGGTAAGACCGTTTTGTTAAAAGATATCGCAAACGCTATAGCAGAAAATCACCCGGAATGTTATATGATGATTGTGCTGGTGGATGAAAGGCCCGAAGAGGTAACCGATATGGAGCGAAGCGTACGCGCAGAAGTTATCGCTTCTACCTTTGACGAGCCCGCCGAAAAGCACGTGAAGGTGTCCACTATCGCACTCCAAAAAGCCAAACGCCTGGTGGAATGCGGGCATGATGTGGTTATTTTACTCGATTCCATTACCAGGCTTGCCAGGGCGCACAACACCGTAGCTCCTGCCTCAGGAAAAGTACTGTCGGGCGGTGTTGAAGCCAACGCCATGCAAAAACCCAAACAGTTTTTCGGCGCTGCCAGAAAGATTGAAAATGGCGGTTCTCTGACAATTCTCGCTACCGCGTTGATAGACACCGGTTCCAAAATGGACGAAGTAATCTTCGAAGAATTCAAGGGTACCGGTAATATGGAGCTTCAGTTAGACAGGCGTCTTGCCAATAAACGCATATTCCCGGCAATTGACCTGGTAGCTTCATCCACACGACGCGAAGACCTGTTGCTGGATAAAGACGTATTAAAAAGGATGCATTTACTACGCAACTACCTCGCGGATATGAACGCCGAGGAAGCGATGAACGAACTTCTGAAAAGAATGAGGGGAACTAAGGACAATTGGGAGTTCCTCGCCAGTATGAATAGCTGATACTATAAATCTAATGATCCCGGTTGCTTAAAGTGACCGTTTAGTTTGACTCGTTCCTTCAATGCTTCCGTTTCTTTTATTGTAGAGATCAGGGATCTGAGATGTCTTTTCAAGTATTCCTGGCGATGCAATTCCCGGGTTAGCCCCAGGAGTTCAAGTTCCTGCTCTAAAGACAATCCGGCGTGATGAGCAATATCAAAAGAGGTCAAATGGTGATCTTCCTGTTTGAATCGTTTGTTAATCTTTAACAGGCTATGCATTTCCCGCAGACTCGTCAGCACGTCCTTCATCAACTTAAGACTACCTCCATCATCAGCTTCGGGATAATTTACAATAGCGCCACTGTATAATTTTTCAGGTATTCGTTTGATAACTTCTAAAATCCGAAAAGCAGTCAAACCCCTGACGCGGATATCCATTTCTCCGGTATCATATACTTTCACTATTTCCTGCACCTTTACTTTGGTACCAATTTCACCCATCCGCTCTTTAATGACCGGCGGAATACCAAAAGGCTTTGCGTCACTAAAACACTCTTTAATCAACTGCTTATACCTTGGCTCAAAGATGTGCAGATTCACATCCTCACCGGGAAATACTACGATCGTCAGTGGAAAAATATGGATGAAATTCGTCATGCACTTATATTCATTAAAACAAATTCAACAACAGTCCTTTCTTCGTTACACGTCCGGAAGAAGCCATTCAACGGTACCCCAGGCACATTTTTCTTCATGGCCGCCGGCGGTTTCTATTATCAATTGTCCGTCGTCGTCCACTCCTTTCACTACAGCATTCAGTATGGTATCTGCTCTTTTTAAACGTACCCCTTCGTTCCGCTTGTATAGCGCGTCGTTGTAACTTCGTAAAATTAAAGTTTCTCCGCCTCCTTCTAAAATAGAATATCGTTCTTCTAAGAACATACATAGCTCTTTCGCCAGTCCGATAACGTCATACTCAATTCCGGTAATCTGTCTGAGCGATACGGGACGGTTACCATAACCGGAAAAGTCAGGCTGATTAATATTAACACCCAGTCCTGCCACGGCAAATTGCCATTTCTTAGCCTGAATGCGATTCTCAATCAATATCCCGCCTGCCTTTCTGTCATTATAATAAATATCATTCGGCCATTTTATCCTTGTTCCATCTCCACCATATTTTCTAAAAAAGTCATACGTACCCAGTGCAATAGCCGCACTTAACAAAAAGGATTGCATTGGAGCCAGAAAAGAAGGCGTCAAAACGATACTCATGAGAATGCTTTCACCTTTTTTGCTCTCCCATACTCTTCCCCGCTGCCCTTTCCCCTCAGTTTGTTCAAGAGCAAAGAAGGCATCTCCATGCTTTGCCAAACGGGCATGAATCAACCGCATGGCATAGTTGTTGGTACTGTCTATCGTAGGTAACTGGGTAAAAGAACGGCAAAAGGATTGCATAAGAGAATACCGAATTAATTACTATTTTTGAGCAAGTTATATAATCGCAATACATATAAGCTGTTATATTGAATTTCTTAATTAAATAATAACTAAATCAATTCCCAAAAAAGGGTAAATCTAAAACTGATATCTATTGGCAGCATTACAGGTGTTAACTGCACGACCCAAACGTGCAGTCAGGTTGACGAGGAACAGCAAGCTATTCAAAACTATCATCAGTGCCATCCGTCGGAAGAAGGGAGAACATATCGTTTCATTGGATCTTCGCAAAATACCGGAAGCAGTTGCAGATTTTTTTATCGTCTGCGAAGCGACCAGCCATATTCAGGTCAAAGCGATAGCCGATGAAATTGAACGGGAAATAAAAGAGCAAACGGGCGAGTTACCCTTTCATCATGAAGGATTTCAGGCCCTTCAGTGGGTATTGATTGATTACGTAAACGTAGTGGTGCACATATTTCAACCGGAGACCAGAAGATTTTACCGGCTGGAGGAAATGTGGAACGATGCCGGGTACCTTGAACATCAATAAAAAGCTATATAAACCATCCAATTCACAAAATTTATTTGACCGGCAAACCGGTAATTAGTTTTAATTTAAACTTACAAGAGAAGAAGCTCTATGGCACAAAATAATAATCAGGATAAAATTCCGGGATTCAAGAAGCGGCCCACCAACGGCGACGATAAATCTCAGCGACGAGGCCCGAAATTCAGCATTTACTGGATCTATGGCATTGTAGCGATTTTACTCGTTGGCTACCAGTTATATAACGGCGCAACCCCTACAGCAACGACCATTTCTGACCTTCAGTTTCGCAACGAAATGCTGGTGAGTAACGATATTCAGAAATTAGAGCTGGTAAAAAACAAGGATTTAATAAGGGTTTATATCAATAAAGACAGCCTTAGTAAACCGGTTTATAAGGAGTTGCTGGGTGACCGGTGGTCCATCATTTCTAAAACAGAAGGTCCTCATTTTCAATTTGAGATTCCGGATTCAAAAACCTATACCGGCACCACGCTGGCGGAATTTTATAAAGACCATCCGGACGTAAAAGAGGTACCGATTAAAATAGTGAGCGACCCGGAGTGGTTCGGGTCCATACTCAGCTATATATTCCCATTATTGATGTTTGCCCTGCTGTTCATTCTAATGATGCGTAAAGTGGGCGGACCCGGCGGCGGCGGCGGACCCGGGGGTATTTTCAGTATCGGAAAATCCAAAGCAACCCTGTTTGAGAAAGGTACGCGGGTGAACATCACTTTCGCTGACGTTGCCGGTTTGGAAGAGGCCAAACAGGAAGTGATGGAAATCGTTGACTTTCTCAAAAATCCCAAAAAATATACGTCCCTGGGCGGTAAAATCCCCAAAGGTGCTTTATTAGTGGGATCTCCGGGTACCGGTAAAACCCTCCTTGCCAAAGCGATGGCGGGGGAAGCGCAGGTTCCGTTCTTTAGTTTGAGCGGCTCCGACTTTGTGGAAATGTTTGTGGGCGTTGGCGCCAGCAGAGTGAGAGACCTCTTTAAACAAGCCCGTGAAAAAGCCCCCTGTATCATCTTTATTGATGAAATAGATGCGATCGGCAGGGCGAGGGGCAAGAACATGATGATGAGTAATGACGAAAGAGAGAACACGCTCAACCAACTACTGGTGGAGATGGATGGATTCGGTACCGATAGCGGAATAATTATACTGGCAGCTACCAACCGCCCGGATGTACTGGACAGCGCTCTTTTACGTCCCGGTCGTTTTGACAGACAAATTACGATTGATAAGCCCGATGTAAAGGGAAGGCAGGAAATATTTAACGTGCACCTGAAACCCATCAGGAAGTCCGATAAATTAGACGTGCTAAAATTAGCCGAGCAAACACCCGGATTCGCCGGCGCCGATATTGCCAACGTGTGCAATGAAGCTGCATTAATAGCTGCCCGGAAAGGCAAAAAGGAAGTGGAAATGGATGACTTTCAGGATGCCATTGACCGCGTAATCGGCGGGCTTGAGAAAAAGAATAAGATCATTTCACCCGATGAAAAAGAGATCATCGCTTACCACGAAGCTGGTCACGCTATCTGCGGATGGTATCTCGAACACGCCTATCCCTTGCTAAAAGTAACCATCGTTCCAAGAGGTACTGCCGCGCTGGGTTATGCGCAATACACACCCAAAGAGCAGTTTCTTTACAACACCGACCAGTTGAAAGACCAGATTGCTATGACACTGGGAGGCAGAGCGAGTGAAGAAATCTTTTTTGGCAAGATATCTACCGGCGCCAGCAATGACCTTCAGCAGGTTACCAAAATCGCTTATTCCATGATTACCGTCTATGGCATGAACGACAAACTGGGCAATATCAGTTACTACGACCCCCAACAGGAAAATTATTTTACCAAACCTTTCAGTGAAGAAACCGGTAAAATTATTGATGAAGAGGTGAGAAAGTTGATTGATACAGAATACACCAGAACCAAAGAACTTCTGTTGGAAAAGAAGAAGCAGGTTGAAATCATCGCCAAAGAGTTGCTGACCCGAGAGGTACTCTTTCAAAGCGATTTGGAACAGCTAATCGGCAAGCGTCCTTTTGAGGAGAAGAAACCCGCTGATGTGGTACACGACCTCCATCATACGGAAAGTTCTGCGGAAACAAACGGTACGGAAGGCAGTAACGCAGGTGTGGAAACACCGCCTGTTGAGGTATTACCCAAGAACTAATTTACTATTTATCGTGATAACCAGGCTTCTCCAAAATCGGGAAGCCTGGTTTTTTCTCATAAAGGAAATTGAACCATTTCATTTTATTTTGCATTCATGCAAATACCTGCCGGTAAAAAAGTATACTTTCTTTCCGATTTTCATCTCGGCGCGCCGGATCATGCTTCCAGTCTGATTCGGGAAAAGAGGATCGTTCAGTTTCTTTCCGGGATCCGGGAAAACGCGGCAGCCATTTTTATATTAGGAGATCTCTTTGATTTTTGGTACGAATACCGGGAAGTGGTACCCAAAGGCTTTGTACGGATTCTCGGGAAAATGGCAGAGCTGTCAGACAGTGGCATCCCCCTTTATTTCTTTGTAGGCAACCACGACATGTGGATGAGAGGATACTTTGAGAAAGAGTTGAATATCCCGGTTTTCTTTGAACCAAAGGAATTCCTGTTTAACGATAAAAAATTCCTGATCGGACATGGTGACGGACTGGGGCCGGGAGATAAGGGATACAAGTTCATAAAGAAAATATTTCGCAATAAAATAAGCCAGGGACTGTTTGGAATTCTCCCGCCGTATATAGGAATGGGCATTGCCAACCGGATGAGTAGACGCAGCAGGGCGGCGACGGGAGAAGAAGATGTCCGTTTCCTCGGGAAAGAAAAGGAATGGCTAATCCTTTATTGCGAAGAGATTCTCAGAGAGCGTTATTATAATTATTTTATTTTTGGTCACCGGCATCTGCCGATTGATTTCAGATTTGATAACGGCAGCCGATATATTAACCTGGGCGATTGGATAAGGTATAACAGCTATGCCGTGTTTGACGGAACCGATATAGCATTGAAATATTTTGAATCATGATGCGCAGGCTCGTTTTAGTCATATTGTTGACTCACGGATTCCTGCTTCTCAATGCCCAGCGGGAAATCGTCGCTTCAAACCAGTCAGGGTTGGAGTTTTCCGATTCATCATTTGTGTACCGGGGTAATGTGAAATTATTTACACTGGATAACCTGGGCAATCTTTATGTGCTTACCCGCGGAGGGCTTCTGATTAAATATAACAGTCATGGCGATTCATTAAATGTATTTAATGATATCCGGCGATACGGTCCCGTTTATGACATTGATGCAACTAACCCCCTGAAGATATTAATCCATTACAGAGATTTCGGAGCCATTGTAACCCTCGATCGTTTTTTAAACCGGATCAACAAAATTGACCTGCGGCAATCCGGTATCTTTCAATCCAGGGCGATCGGGTTTGCTAATGATAACAAAATCTGGGTGTTCGATGAACAGTCTGCCAAACTCAAAAAAATTGATGATAACGGGCGGGTATTGAGCGAAACCCCCGACCTGAGGCAGGTATTAAATGTTTTACCCGATCCCGAAAAAATCATTGACAGGGACGGTTTTGTTTATTTATACGATCGTTCCAACGGCTTATACATCTTCGACTATTACGGAACACTAAAGAATGAACTGGCACTGAAAGGACTGACGGATTTTCAGATTACAGACAAAACAGTTACCGGGCGCCGCAATGGTAATCTCATCCTATACACGCCCGGTACCCTAAACCTAAATGAACAGCCATTGCCACCCTCTATGACTAATACTGAAAAAATTTTCGTCGTACGCAAAGGAATATTCACTTTAAACGCGGACGGCATAGTATTCTACCATTTCAAAACAAAAGATGTATATGAATGATTTGCTGAACCGGGTAGTATTGGATAATACGATTGGCGACTACGCCACGGTAGGGTTGATCATCCTGGCTATCTATCTTCTGAAAAAGTATTTCAGCCGCCCCATGGCTGTGGCTATTATATATCTTCTGCAGAAAATGGGCAGAAACATTGATCGCGAAGCATTTATTAAGCTTATTCTTGCCCCGCTGGAATATTTTATCATTGTCCTTACGGCTATTGTTTCTCTTTCCTACCTCACCTTTCCAGACATATTATATTATCATTTTTATAAAACTGATACGAAAATTATTGCCGACCGGATAGCCATCAGCTTACTGATCATTTCTTTCTTCTGGCTGCTACTCCGAATCATTGACTACCTGGCCTTCGTTGTTTCCAAACATAATAGCACCGGCGAACAGGGAGAAAATCAACTCATCGTTTTTCTTAAGGATTTTCTTAAAGCCATTGTGAGTATCGCCGGAGTCCTCACTATTATCAAATTCGCATTCCACTACCAAATCATGGACCTGTTAACCGGATTGGGTATTGTAGGCGTTGCTTTGGCTTTGTCGGCAAGAGAAAGCCTGGAAAATATTATTGCCTCTTTCATAATCTTCTTCGATAAACCCTTTATAATAGGGGATGTGCTGAAGGTGCATAACATCACCGGTACCGTAGAGCGGATTGGCTTCCGGAGCACCCGTTTACGAACCACCGAAAAGACCTATGTGAGTGTACCCAACAAGCAAATGGTGGATAGCATCGTTGACAACCTCAGTATGAGAACGCAGCGCAAGGCCGAAACAAAACTGGAATTGGATCCCTACACCTCTGCAATTCAAATAGAACAATTGCTGGAGGGCATTCAAACCATCTTGCAAAACCCAATAATAGAAAACAGAAATATTTTCCTAAACGAGATTGCGCAGCAATGCTATATCATACAAATAGATTACTACACCGCTCCTATTCCTGTCGAGGAATTTAATGCGCTCAAACAAACCATTAATCTGTCAATTATCCGGCTGATGGAAAGTTTGTCTGTTCAACTGGCTGCATATGTCAACAGGCTGAAATGATGATGTTGTTACCGAGGTCAGCTTCATTCGCAACCTCCAACCTTGTATAGAAATATAAACTCGTCTGAATAATCAACACAGGCTTTAAATCCAAAATTTGCGGTAAACTGCTGTACAACAAAGAACGGCTATCTGATTTTCAGAGTTAAAAATAGCAATATTTGCGGCAAAGAACCTATCTTAACGCCCATACCAATAATCATTTTATACGATGGAACAAGAACAACTTACTTCCGGGATTGGAACGCGGCTGCAACATACACAATATGGGCCAGGCGTGATTATAGGCGTTAAATATGCCACCTACCTGATTTCTTTTATCCACCACGGAGTTAAGGAGATTGATAAGACAGATCCCCAACTCGACGAAATCATTCCCGAAAACGTGACAGCGGAAATTGAAACCGTATCCGAAGTTGAAAAATCACTGCTCAAGATTCTGAGACTTTGGGCAGACGTTCCCGAAAAAGTACCTCTGGGTGATAAATGGACCGCCGGTACATTGATCCTAAAGCCGGGAGACAGTTCCCTCAAACCGAAAGAAATACCTATTGATATTTTCTTTCATAAAATCGTCATGTTACGCGACAGACTCCGGGTATTAGAACAACAGATCAATGCACACAAAAAACTTACCGATGAGGATAAGGTAAATCTCCAGCAATACATTACCCGTATTTATGGAAGTCTTACTACGTTTAATGTACTGTTCAAAGACAAAGAGCATTGGTTTGTAGGAGAAAAGGCAGACCGGGACTGACAATATAAACCTTCATCCATTTAGGTTTCCTCCGGCCATTCTCCCAAACCCTTTCTGATAACTACAGGGTTGTCGGTAGTGCAATCAATCACCGTTGAAGGAATCAGTCCGCCGATTCCTCCATCCACTACGATATCCACTATCTTTCCGAATTTATCTTCTATGATCTCCGGATCGGTATATTCCTCCACCATCTCACCCGGAAGCGTCGTGCTTAAAATCGGATGACCCAGTTCTTCAACTATCATCCCGGCAACTTTATTATCGGGTACCCGGATTCCCACCGTGTTTTTTTTACTCTTCAAAATCTTAGGAACCTCTTTGCTGGATGGTAGTATGAAAGTATAGGGGCCTGGCAGGTAGGTTTTTAAAATCCGGTATAGCGGGGTGTCTATGCTCCTCGTATACTCACTCAGATTACTCAGGTCATGGCAGATAAACGAGAAATTGGCTTTAGCAGGATCGATTTGTTTTATCCGCGCGATGCGTTCTATGGCTTTATGCCGGTAGATATCACAGCCCAGACCATATATCGTATCGGTGGGATAGATAATGATACCCCCGTTTTGTAAACACTCAACAATGGTTTTAATCTGCCGCGGCTGCGGATCAACAGGATGAACGTGTATGAGCATACCAAAGGATTCTGAATCAATAGCAAGAATAATAATGCACCACTACATTGAAGGTACGCAACGAAAACAACCGATACTACTCACTTGCCCCAAACCCTCGTTCCTTCACTGCAATTGGCACAAATATCAATGTTTTTTCTGCCTTTCATCAATTGCCTGCGAAACTGTTTATACTTCTTATTCTTCCAGATATCTTTGAAAGATTGTGTTTTGAGATCGCCCAAACGGTGCTTGGCATCTTTATCAAAACAACAGGGAACTACCTGTCCGTCCCAGGTAATCACATTCGCATGCCATAATTTCCAGCAATGATTATGTAATTTGTTCTTCTGACGATATTCTCCGTTGTCGGTTTTCTTATAACGACTGAATTTTTCCAGGGTAGGAATGAGTTGATTGGGATCGGTTTTGTAATCATAAACCTGCGCTGTTTTGTACCACACATCATCCACACCGATTTCTTTGGCTAAGGCCTTCACATCCCCTATCTGATGTTCATTGGGTTTCACCACCAGAAATTGAAAAATAACAAAGGGAGTTCTGCTCTTTAGCTGCCTCTTCCACTTTACAATATTTCTGGCTCCTTCGATGACTTTGTCCAGGTGCCCGCCCCTCCGGTATTGTTGATAAACCTCCTGGGTGGTGCCGTCTATAGAAATAATCAATCGGTCTAAACCGCTTTCAATTGTTCGCCGCGCATTCGCATCATTCAGAAAATGACCGTTAGTTGAAGTGGCGGTATAAATTTTTTTCGACGACGCATACTCTACCATTTCCAGAAAGTTCGGATTCAGATAGGGCTCCCCCTGAAAGTAGAAAATCAGGTAGAGTAAATCCTTATAAATTTCATCTATGGTTTGAGCAAAGAAGTCTTTTTTGAGCATCCCTTTGGGCCGGCTAAAACTTCTTAACCCGCTGGGGCATTCAGGGCAGCGAAGGTTACAGGACGTGGTGGGTTCTATGGATACCGATATGGGAAAGCCCCACTGCACCGGCCTTTTTATCCACCTGCTTACATAATAGCTGCTCAGAACCTTCGCAGCATTCCATCCGCGGCGAATACTAAGTTTGGATAACAAGTTGAAAGTGTCATATAGATGAATTCCCGGCACGGGCATAAAGGTAAAACAAAACGAAGTCCAAAATTTCACCCGGCTAACAGAGGCGCTCCTAATTTACCGTATATCGCAAATACGATAAATTAAATACATACTTAAGCTCTCCGAATCGGGCAGATGAGCTTAACTTTACAAATTCAATATAGCGTAATGAGAAAACATTTCGGCTTTCTGTTATTAATGGCAGCCTTCTTATTCAGTTCCTGTCTCGATACGGAAGAAAAGATCGTAATCCACAAGAACGAGAGCGGGCTTTACAGCGTTAAAGTAGACCTGAGCAGAATGTTTCAAATGATGAAACAGATGGGACAACTGGATCAGTTAGAGGGTTTAGATGCACACGAAAAAAAAGATACTACCTACTATTTTAAATCTGTTATAGATACCGTGAGCTCCCTTTCTGCAAAAGAAAAGGCGCTGTTTAAAGACGGTAGCATACACATTTCAAGCGATGGAGAGGAAGGCTTAATGATTGTTACGCTCAATTTCCCGTTTAAGCAGCTCAGCGATTTACCCCAAATAAAATCATCTTATCCGCAAATTATTGATAAAGTAATTATGTCTAAGGCGCGTGAAACAAGCGATGAGGACGAACTAAAAGATATCATTCCGTTTAATCCGGGCAGCGAAAAGAGTTTCCTCGCGCCCGGAATCGAAGCTTTTCGCTTTACGGCTTCTCCCGGTAAAATAGCGAATAGGATGGTAGATGCCAATTTGTTTAATGAAAGGGTGGAAAATGATTCAACCCTGCAGATGCTTCAGCAAATGTCGGTATTGATGGGAGATATGAATTTCAAAACCGTGGTTGAAACCCCTTCTAAAATAAAGAATTTTAAAGGCAACCAGGCGGTATTGTCCGAGGATAAAAAAACCGTTAATTTTTCAACTACGTTCAACGATATGCTGAATCGTGCGGAAGCCGCCGAATATAGTGTGGAATACTAATCGGTAGCCCGTTTATAGGGATATCCGCCGCCTATTCTTCCTCATGCACAGACAGGATAGGAATCCGCGAATGGAAGATCAAATCTTTCGTGTGGCTTTTCTGAAACAGGGTTTCCAATAAACGATGCTTACGGGGAATCACTATCAACAGATCTATCTGGTTGTCTTCGGCAAACGAACTGATGCCCGCTTCCACCTCCGGACTATCTATATAAGAGTATTGAGGATGCAGATCCTGTAGCAGGGTATATAACAAAACCGACTGCTTCGCCGTATCTCTCACATTTGCTTTATTACTGTCCACATTCAACACGCGCAGGTCTGCCTGAAACGTAGCCACCCATTCTTTGATTAACGAAACCGGCGTCGTCTCTTGAATTTTTTGAAAATCACAGGCAAAACCAATATGGCGGATGGATCGGAAAGATGCATCCGGAGGTACTACTAAGACCGGAAAAGTAATATTCCTCAACACCGATAAGGTAGAGCTGCCCACCAACAGTCGTTGAACAAAGCCGGCGCCTTTTGTACCCATAACAATAGCAAAAGGTTTTTTTTCCGCAGATAGCGTTTTCAGCTCGTCAACGAGGCTTCCCATTCTTACCAGAGTGGCAATGGTTAGCGCTGCGGATTTCTCGTTAATCATACGGGTCTTGAACTCCTCAATTCTTTTTTGCTGAATCTCTTCCAATTCCCGATAATCCATCATCGGCAACGGAATATCTGTATTATTGGAAGATACCGGCATTTGATATACGTGCAGAAGAATCAGGGAAGCATTTACAGCCAGGGCCATATCTGCCGCGTAATTCAGGGCATTAATCGAAACCGGCGAAAAATCAGTGGGGACTATGATTGTTTTCATCTGCTGTTATGGTGATTAAAGAAGTTAATTAAATTGCAGGATGCAAATTACGTTTGCCGGGCTAAGTTTAATGCCTGACCCGGCATGATTTATTCCAAAATAAACGAATTGGTATTAATTTCATATAAAATCTTTACATAAATATCGAATGTCCCGAATAGTATCTTCTTCCCTACGTGTCTCATCTGCCCGCCCCGATGTAATAACTGCGTATTTAACCGAAGCTGGAAACAACCGCTTAATTCATTAATCCAGTACCGATGAAGCGGAGAGTTTTGCGCCAGTTGTCTTTCCTGAAAGCAGTCACTTTATTTAGCCTTACTGCGTTTGGCGGAGCCCAGGGGCATTTTGGGATGATGATGAAGACCTTCGTTACAAAACGGAAAGACATCACGGAGCAGGAGCTGCTGGAGTACAATGCATTCTGCCAGTTACTGCCGGGTGCTTCCTCTACTCAAATTGTTACCCTCATCGGCTATAAAAGAGGGCGGCTTCCCCTGGCAATACTCACGCTGTTGTTGTGGATACTACCCGCAAGTCTTTTGATGAGCGCACTCTCCTTTGCACTTGAATTTGCCGGAAAGTCAGATTTACAAAATAACCTGTTTACATTTATTAAACCTATGGCCGTCGGGTTTTTAGTGTTTGCCGCCTTCAAAGCCTATACGTTGGTTTCCGGAAATGCGGTGGCCAGGATGATTATGGCTTTTAGCATGATTGCTACTTACCTTCTCTTTAAATCACCGTTTGTTTTCCCGGCGGTTATATTGTTAGGTGGACTTACCACAAACTTTTCTGAAAAGTCCTCAAGGCGAACCATTATAGAAAAACGTCCGATTAAGTGGGGAAACCTGGTGATCTTTTTTCTGGTATTTATTACCGCCGGCGTTTTGAGTGAACTATCCAGGAAAAATGATTGGCAGAACAGAAAAGCCTTCAATCTCTTTGAAAATACTTATCGTTTTGGAAGTATTGTTTTCGGGGGTGGAGACGTATTGATGCCGATGATGTATGAACAGTATGTGGTTCGGCCTGCAACCGAACGGATACAGCTTGTAAATAAGAATGTCATTAGAATTGACCAGAACGAATTCCTTACCGGCGCCGGAATGATTAAAGCCATCCCCGGACCAACCTTTTCCTTTTCAGCTTTTGTAGGGGGTGAAGCGCTAAAATCGCAAGGTAAAAGAATGCAAGTAATTGGATGTGTGATTGGTACAATTGGTATTTTTTTGCCAAGTACGTTATTAGTCCTATTTTTCTACCCTGTCTGGAACAATTTAAAAAAGTATCCTGCCATTTACCGGGCTTTAAAGGGAATAAATGCTGCCGTAGTGGGTATCATGGCGGCCTCGGCTTTATATCTCATGAAGGACATTTCTTTCTTTGAGGTGGATGAAGAAGTATCCACCAGTTTTTTGAATATCGGCGTGATCGTCGGTACGGCTTCACTCCTCACTTTTACAAAGATTCCCGCTCCGGTAATTGCGTTAATCTGTCTGGTGCTGGGCGTGTTGTTTTGAGTCCAAACTAAACGCGGCTTTTTGCTGCAAAACTCAGGGTAAAT
>JACFNM010000609.1 GCA_019454915.1 Chitinophagaceae bacterium | reverse complement strand
ACCACATCCCCCGGCTCCACTTCTATTGACGGTGTATACGCATTCGCAGGAACCAATGTCCCGTCTTTTAACACCCGCTTTACCCTATCGTCCGTTACAATCGTTAGTTTCATTTTCGTTTCTGCATCCCGGTTTACAATCACCAGGAATTGCCGGTCACCCTTTTCCAGGACAGCAACTACCGCGCCGTTATCTCCCGTTTCCAGCACTTTAACCGGGTCGGGCAGCTTTGCCAGCCTTCTTGTTCCCGGCGGAATCTCCTTACCCGTATGGGCTACTGAAACCAATTTTGAATGAAGGAATACGCCGGACAGGTTTTGTATTTCCCGGTTCACTTCCTTCATCCGGTCATAGACAACCGTACGCTTCCCATCCAGCCCGATAGGAGCATCATGAAAGTCCCAGCTTGCATTGACTCCCGGGTTCCAATAGGTAAAATACTGTAAAACCTGTGCACCATAAGCCAGGTTACTGTACATCTGTAAACGAATATCCGCGATTGTCGGAATAGGGTAAGGTCCATGAGCCACCGATAGAGAAAAAGCCCAGAAGGGCAGATTAAATTTTTTTGAAGCCGCTGCGATGATCTCCAGATTTTTATACCATTCAGGCCGCAACACCTTCTTTTCATTCTTCTCTATCACCGGGTAATGATCAAACGAAATAAAAGGAACGGACACATGCTTCAGGAAAGTGTCTACATGCGCAGCATAAACATCTCTGCCGGGCTGACTTTTATAATCATCTCCAAATAACTGTTCCTTACTTGCATAATTGGGAAAAAGATTGATATAGCAATAATGCTGCTTATCTACCGTCTGTATTCGTTTTACCCACTCTGCCAATTCGGGAAAGTCCGTTGCATTCGGTTCGTCTCTTAAATGATAACCTGCCAGCGCCGGATGCTTCATCAGCCTCCTCACGGTTTTTTCCGGATCTGATTTTAATTCAGGACAATAGGGCTGCAGTTTAATACCCGCCTGCTTAGCGATATCTAACGCTCTTTCCACAGACTCTACATTGGAAAAATTAGCAAAATTGATATTGATACCCGCAACCTTCATCTCCTGGTATCGCGCTAAAGTCATTTCTCTTTCGGGAACTCCTATCCACGCCAGAATAGGTATATCACCTTCTACAGGGAGTTTCTCCTGCGCATGGCTATAGATACAGGTAGCGGATAAGATGAAAATAGAAAAAAATTTGAAAAACGCTTGCATGAGTCTGGGATTATGGTTTGAATAATCAGTCCTGAAAACTACTATTATTTACGGAGTTTCCTAATTCTATCCCAAACAATATTTTGCTGAGCAGGACATAAGTACTTTATTTGATTTTTGAAATCGAATCCTTCTTACATTGTAAATCATTCGTCCGATATGAGATTGATTGTTTTCATCCTTCTATTTTATCCTGCCCTGATTCAGGCAGAAATTATTCGCGTCGGCGACTATGGAGTTGAGCCGAACCGTTTTGATGACGTTACGGAAGGCGTACAAAAAGCCATCAACGATTGTGCTAAATATGAACAATGCACCCTTGTCTTCCCCGAAGGCAGGTACGATTTTTGGCCGGAGAATGCAGTAGCGACACATTATTACATAAGCAATACTTCCTCTGAAGTGGAGGTACCGGTGAAAAAACAAAAAG
>JACFNM010000608.1 GCA_019454915.1 Chitinophagaceae bacterium | reverse complement strand
TTTTCATTATAGGTATAAGATAATTCGGACTGAAAAGTGTTGAGGATATTTTGTCCGTATAATGTTAAACTCCACTCGGGAGGATCGTAAAAGGGCCGCCAGCTATGAAAATTAAACGGAGAAGACCATTTACTATATTTTGAAACCGAATACTGAGTCGAAGAGAATCCTTTCGAAGAGAAATGGGGTTGAGTATCCGACGCACTGCTTAGGTATAAATTCTGGTCAGCAGTACCAGCATCCGGCTCCTTTAGTTGCCAATCCTGTAATTGAAGGTGCTTATCTTTTAATTGCAAACCACGAGCGGTAAAACTACTCCAAACCACTCTCCCCCGGTTATCAACTGCCGGTTGGTATGCGCCCGTTGGTTCATCGGTCAACTTATACAGGTTTTTCGTTTTAACTTCAACGGCATAAATATCATCGTGGCGTCCGTTACCCGATGTAAAATAAATGGTATCATTTTTCACAAGGGGGAAACCCTTCACGTCGAAGCTCCAGGGCGTCAGTGTTTCGACTACTCCCGCCTCCGTTTGAATCAAAGCCACAGCCATTAAGCCTTCTGTATTTCTAATACAGGCAACGATATGACGTTCGTCATAGAAACGAGGATAAGTAATTACATATTCCGAATCAACGGGAACCCGGGACAACACCGCGCCGGTTCCGGCATCCAATATGTGCAATTGCTGAACCTGGTCGGGCGTATATTGAATGGCTGTTATTTTTTCTCCGTCAGAAGAAATGCCCGGTTGAAAATATTTACTCTTACGGGTAAGTTGTACAACCTGCTTCGTTTTAATGTTCAATAACTTAATGACGCTATAATCGCGGCCGCCCCACAAAGGATCGGGTTCATAAGCGGTATAGACAATTTTCCCGCCTCCCGTCGAAAAATCTTCATCCCGGGAAATATCCTTTTCTCTGACTATCTCCTCGCCCTTTTCTGTCACGAGGTACCATGCAGGGTTGTTTCGAAAAGTCTTTTTCAAAACAATCAGGGAATCATCGTTCAGAAATTGCGGAAAAGAATAGTTTATCACATAGCGATTATTACCAGAAGTGATAAAACGACTCTTCCCGACGGATACGCTGTCGGCTTTAAAAAAATCAAGTGCATTATTTACAAATTCGCTATACCCAACCCCGGTGTATTTCTTAACGGCCCTTTGAAAGGGGTAAAACACGCCTTTGAATTGCGCAGCCTCTTCCGTAACCGGGTACCAGAAGTCTTTACCATATTTTTCCCTGCCGTAGGAAGAGAGCATATAACCGAGAATATAATGATCGGGAATATAGTGCTTCCATGAACCGTTCCGGAGTTTCATAAAACGATAATCTTTCTTCTCGTTCCACAGGGCACGGTAGCCATTAAAAAAATAAGGTAGCCTGCCCCTGCCCTGTTCGCTGCCATAAGTCTCCTGGTACACTGCATCGCCTTCAAAGAACCAATTGGGCACGGAGGCGTTATTGGCCACGGCCTGCCCTTCTTCGCCTAAAATATAATAAGCAATTTTCGAAATGCCTTTCCGGAAATGCTGGTACTGTTGTACATGCCGGTACTCGTGCTTCGTAAGGTTTTTCGCCCAGGGCAGGCTTCCCAGTTCGAAACTGTTAAAGGCGGGGGTCATATAAAATTCACTACGCCAGG
>JACFNM010000070.1 GCA_019454915.1 Chitinophagaceae bacterium | reverse complement strand
GTACGACAGGGGGCGATTTCGGTTTTGAAGTTTCGCAGATGTTTAAGACTGGCATGTTGCGTTCCAAGAACCGGGCTGTTAAAATCAATTAGCGTGGTTATCTGATACTCGATGGCGGGCATTGCCACCATTTCAACCCTTTTCTCTTCGTCAAAGAAAGTGATATTGCTGTCAATGGTGTACCACAATTTTGCCGCTTCCTGTTCCAGGATTCCCGCTTCTTCAATAATTTCCACGAAAGGGGCGGCGCTCCCGTCCACAATGGGGATTTCCGGACCGTTGATTTCAACCAAACAATTGTCAATACCCATACCGGCCAGAGCGGCCAAAATATGTTCTACCGTACTCACCTTTATGCCCTTGTCTTCGAGGGTGGTGCCCCGCGAAGTGTCCGTAACAAGGTCGCAATCGGCCTTGATAACGGGCTGCCCCGGTAAATCCACCCGTTGAAACTGAATGCCAAAGCCTGCATTTGCAGGATTTAATATCATATCTACTTTAATTCCTGTGTGTAAACCCGTTCCGGAGATACTCACTACCGATTTGAGCGTATGCTGTTTATCTGGATTAAAGGCTGCGTTCATTTTTCAGTTTTGTTATCGCGCAAAGATAGGGATTGAAGGATAGTGTTGGGCAGGGTGCGGGATTTTAGACAGATATTTATACTTTTTCCGCTGATAATTGTTTTACCAGAAATTCTAATTCCTGTATTCTTTTTTCCAAATCCGGCAGTTTGCGTGAAATTGCCTGGCTGCGTAAAGCGCTGGTATAATCATATGCCGGAGAACCCGTAACGGCTGCTTTAGGTTGTTTTATGGACTTGCTTACACCGCTTTGCGCATTGATACGCGCGCCATCAGCAATGGTAATATGCCCAACGATTCCCGCTTGTCCGCCGATCATTACATGATTTCCGATTTTGGTGCTGCCGCTCACACCCGATTGTGCAGCGATAGCTGTATGTTGCCCTATTTCCACATTATGCGCCAGGTGGACGAGGTTGTCTATTTTTGCTCCCTTCCTGATAATAGTGGAACCGATAGTGGCACGGTCAATAGTGGAGTTGGCCCCAATCTCCACATTATCCTCTATGATCACATTACCTATCTGGGGTATTTTGGAGTAGGTGCCGTCCTGCTGGGGAGCGAAGCCGAAACCATCACTCCCGATTACCGCACCGGCGTGAATAATTACGTTCCTGCCAATTTTGCACCCATGATATATGGTAACCGATGGATGAATAATGGCGCCTTCACCGATGCTTACTTTTTCTCCCACAAAACTATGTGGATAGAGCTTTGCCCGGTTGCCAATCTCCGCGTGTTCGCTTACATAAGCATAGGAGCCGATAAAAACGTCGTTTCCGATAGTAGCAGTTGCTGCCACATACGCGTTTTCCTGAAGGCCCGTTAACTGCTGCTCCATGATTTCCTGATATTTGGCGAGCAAAGCGGCAAACGCGCTGTAAGCATCCGGCACCCTTATCAGAGTGCTGTTAGTCTTTTCTTTCAGTTGCTGGGACTGGTTTATGATGACAATGGATGCCCGGGTGGTATAAAGATAATCTTCGTATTTGGGATTAGCGAGAAAGGCCAATTGACCCTCCCCGGCCACTTCAATTTTATTGAAAGAATGTACGTTTGCGTTCGGATCTCCTTCAACACTCCCATTAATTAATGAGGCAATCTGGGCGGCAGAAAAAATCATACTTATTGTTTAAGATAACAAATGTAGAATTTTTTCATTGGCTCGGAAAGGTTATGCTGAATAAGTGCGTTGTCCACCTGGGTTATATCCTTAATCTCCCCGTTTTTAAAAAGGATGTTAATTTTCTCAAACCGCGGATTATAGGTACGGCTTTCGGCTTCTCCGGTAAAAACCAGGTAAGCAGCCTCCTGTTGTGAGAGGTTCATTTTTTGCATCGTGTCGCTTCTTTTTTGCATCAGTTCTTCTTCCGGTATCGGATTCCCCTGGAGTCTCACTTTGAGCAGGCTTCTGTTGAGGATGCTTCGGCAAAGCGTGGACAACACTTTATCGGGGTGATATTGCCAGCCTTTAATGGAGCAGATTACATCAGAGTCGTCTAACTGGCAGAATGCATCCGGGTGTTTTGCTATATTCCCCGTGAAATGGTTTAAGAGAAATTGTTTCAGAAGGCTGTCCGTCAGTGCCGAGGGGTTTTGCCGGCCGATCTCCCTGGCTCTTTCGAGTATTTTGACGAGAATCATTTCTGCGCTTAATACCGTTTTATGCAGATAAACCTGCCAGTACATCAGTCTTCGGGCAACCAAAAATTTTTCAATGGAAAAAATGGCCTTTTCTTCAACGGCTAATTCACCGTCATGTACGACGAGCATTTTGATGATTCGATCGTAACCTATTACTCCTTCGCTTACGCCCGTAAAAAAACTGTCTCTGGTGAGATAATCCATCCGGTCAACATCCAACTGTCCGCTCAGTAACTGGTGCAGGAACTTTTTGGGGTAGGTGTTGGTGAATATTTGAATAGCCGTTTGCAGTTGGCCTCCAAATTGTTGATTGAGTTCCTGCATGAGCAGAAGGCTCAATTGCTCATGGTGAACCCCTTCCATTAAAATGTTTTCCAAAGCATGCGAAAAAGGCCCGTGCCCTATGTCGTGCAATAAAATGGCTATTTTCGCTCCTGTCTCCTCCGTTTCCGTTATTGAAACTCCTTTTTCCTTCAATACTTGTAAGGCATTGCACATCAGATGATAAGCACCCAGGGAATGATGAAGACGGGTGTGAACGGCTCCGGGATATACGAGATGAGCCAGCGCCATTTGCTTGATTCTCCGCAGCCGCTGATACCAGGGGTGTGAAATGATTTCGAATATCAGGGGATGATCAATCGTAATAAACCCATAAACCGGATCGTTGATAATTTTTCTGAATGTCATGTACGAAAATGTTAAATAAGTGGAACGGGAGCTGTAAAGGTAAATACCGGAATAAGAATAACTACATTTGAACGAGGTAAACAAAAAACAATTTATTCATGCCATTAGCCAAAATATTATGGATAGACGATGAAATGGAGAGCCTTCAATCCCAGAAACTATTTCTGGAGAACAAAGGGTACGAAGTAAAGACCTTAACCAATGGATATGACGCGCTGGATTTTGTGAAAGAGAATATTGTTGACGTAGTATTACTGGATGAGACCATGCCAGGCATTACCGGGTTGGAAACGCTTGCTAAGATAAAAGAGATGAATCAGCAGTTACCCGTAGTGCTCATCACCAAAAACGAGACGGAGAATCTTATGGATGAGGCTATAGGTTCTCAAATCAGTGACTACCTGATAAAACCCGTTAATCCCAACCAGGTGTTGCTCAGCCTGAAAAAGATTATTGATAATCGCAGGTTGGTTGCGGAGAAGACGACCAGCGCCTATCAGCAGGAATTTCGAAACCTCTTCATGGCCCTGAACAGCAACCCCGATTATAATGAGTGGATGGAGTTGTACAAGAAACTGGTGTATTGGGAACTGGAGATGGAAAAGAGTGATAGCCCTGAAATGCGGGAAGTATTTTTAACGCAGAAGACGGAGGCCAATACGGAGTTTTTTAAGTTTATCAGTAAGAACTATGCTTCCTGGGTAGACCCTAAGGGTACGGACGGGCCGATTATGAGTCACACGTTGTTTCGTTATAAAATATTACCTCATGTTGAGAAGGGCAGACCGGTGTTTGTCGCCCTAATTGATAACCTTCGGTTCGATCAGTGGAAAACGATACAACCTGCTTTTTCCGAAACGTTTAGAATATTGGAGGAAGAAACTTTTTATTCTATTTTACCAACGGCGACTCAGTATAGCCGGAATGCGTTTTTCGCGGGGATGATGCCGATAGAAATAAGTAAGCATTTTCCGGCGCAATGGAAAAATGATGAGGAAGAGGGTGGCAAGAATTTGTTTGAGGAAGAATTTTTGAAAGCCCAGTTGAAGCGCCTGAATAAAGGAGATTTGAAATATTCTTATACCAAGGTGAATAACCACCAGGATGGTCAGAAATTGCTGGATAATATCCATAACCTGCTGAATAATGATATCAATGTGATTGTGTACAATTTCGTGGATATGCTCAGTCACGCAAGAACGGAGATGGAGGTGTTGAAAGAACTTGCCAGCGATGAAACCAGCTACCGCAGTATTACCGCCAGTTGGTTTGAGTATTCGCCGCTGCACCAGGCGCTCAGGAAAATCGCAGACAAGCCGCTGACGCTGTTCGTTGCTACCGATCACGGCAGCGTGCGGGTGAAAACACCCTATAAGGTGGTGGGAGATAAACAAACGACCACGAACCTCCGCTATAAGCACGGGCGTAACCTGAATTATGAACCGAAGGAAGTGCTGGCTTTTCGCGATCCCAGAGAAGCAGGGTTACCGGTACCCACGGTTAATTCCTCCTTTATTTTTGCCAGGGGAGATGGCTACCTCTGCTATCCCAACAACTTCAGCTACTATTCGAATTACTATAGGAATACTTTTCAGCACGGCGGAGTCAGTATTGAAGAGATGATTATTCCGATTATTCGGATGACCAATAAATAGTGCCCGGATACAGTATCCACAACTGTGGATAAATGCAGGCTGATATTGCATTACATACGGTAACTTTGTAGTAAGAACTTGTAGAAATGAAATACAACCAACCTACTTTAACAAGAATTGAATCCATATTGCAGGAGTCGGGTTATGTATTGCGTTATGAAAGAGGTAATTTTCAGAGCGGTTACTGTATTTTACAACAGAAAAAAGTGGTGGTATTAAATAAATTTCTCACCCTGGAGGGACGAATCAATACCCTCACCGACCTGTTACCTCAACTGGAAATTTCTTTTGACGCCCTCACGCATAAATCACAATTACTATATGAAGAGTTGATGACGAAGCCGGTGATTTAACGGGTGTCGCTTACTGGTTTGACACCCGGGCTTATTTTTCTTCTCCCTGCTATCAACTTTTTATAATTTCTGTTAGCTTTGACTCGTGAGTTATCCTGAGATAAAAGTTACATTTTTGGGTACCGGTACCAGCAGTGGAGTGCCTATGATCGGTTGTGATTGCGCCGTGTGTACATCACCAGAGAAGAAAGACAAGCGTCTTCGATCCAGTATACTGGTACAAACTGCGCATACGAATGTGGTGGTGGATGCCGGCCCCGACTTCAGATACCAGATATTGCGAAGCGGTATAAAGCGATTAGATGGTATTGTATTTACCCATCCGCACAAAGACCATGTGGCCGGGTTGGATGATGTTAGGGGCTTCAATTACTTTATGCAGAAGCCGATGGAGATTTATGGTAATGAAATGACGTTGGAGGTTATTATCCGGGAGTTCCCTTATGCGTTCACCGAAAATAAGTATCCGGGTGCGCCTAATATTCATCTCAATACCATTGGGCAACGCCCCTTTCAGATTAATGACCTCTTCATTACTCCGGTGTTGGTATGGCACCTTCAGATGCCTGTGCTGGGTTACCGGTTTGGGAGGTTTACCTATATTACGGACGCCAACCGGATAGATGAAAACAGCGAAGAGAAAATAAGAGACAGTGAGGTCATCGTATTAAATGCATTGAGAAAGGAGAAGCACATTTCTCATTTTAGCTTGAGTGAAGCCATTGCAGAAGTGAATAAATTAGCGATCCCTGCCGCCTATTTTACCCATATTAGTCACCAATTGGGAAGGCACACCGATATCAGTAAAGAATTGCCAAAAGGAATGCATTTGGCCTATGATGAATTGTCCATTATTGTATAAATAAGAATTCATTTTTCTTTTTCCCATACAAAGTGTAACTTCCTGTTCCCTACACGATTTTTTATGAAAGCTAACCATCTGAAAGCCTATTTCAGTTTTACAAGAAAGGAACGTATTGGCATTGTTACGTTGCTCGGTTTAATCTTATTTCTTTGGTTGGCTCCTTCCATTCCGAACAAGGATGAAGTATTTGATGAGGAGGGTTACCAGTTATTTTTGAATGAAATAGAACAACTTTCCCCGCAATCAGATGCCGCGACCCCATCAAAGGATAGTGTCGGTCGTTCTGCTCCCCGGACGGAAAAAGAAAAGTTTCAACCCGCCTTATTTTATTTTGATCCCAATACGTTATCCCCGGATGATTGGCGCCGGTTAGGTATTCCGGACAAGACCGCCCGGGTCATCCAGAATTATATAGCCAAAGGTGGAAAATTCTATCGGGGCACTGATTTGAGAAAGATATACGGACTCAGTAAGCAGGATTACGAGAGATTACTGCCCTATGTACGCATTCAGGCAAGAGAGACGAGAAAACATGATTCCGAACGAAGTTATCAGGTAAAAGATGAAGTAAATGGTTTTCCTCCGAACATCCTTATCAATTCTGCCGATACGAATGCATTCCGGTCTTTACCGGGTATTGGCGAAAAGTTATCCAAACGTATTGTTGCCTACCGGGAGAAGTTAGGCGGATTTTATACGGTGGAACAGGTTCGGGAAGTGTATGGCATAAAAGATTCCGTATTTCAGTTAATAAAGCCACGGTTGCAATGTGATACTTCGTTAATACGAAAAATCAATATCAATACGGCTACATTAGATATGCTGAAGGCGCATCCGTATATAAAATATCAGGTGGGGAATGCCGTTATTCAGTATCGGAGTCAGCACGGATCTTTTGCTAATGAAGAGGATTTAGTGCTGCTCCATGTTATGTCTGAAGACCTTTTACAGAAGTTAAGACCCTACATAAGTTATTAACCGTCAGAAGGGTTGAAAGATTTTCCGTTAATTTGCAAAATTGGTATCACGTAGTATGGACTTTCAAAAAGATGAATTGACGCTTCAGGTGGCGCAAACAGCCGCCGATTTTGCCAAACAATATATAAGACCTTATGTGATGGAGTGGGATGAGGCTCAGGAATTTCCGGTACATATTTTAAAAGAGATGGGGAAACTGGGACTGATGGGAGTGCTGGTGCCTGAAAGTTATGGCGGTGCCGGATTAGGCTATGTGGAATATGTGGCTGTTATTTCAGAAATTGCCCGCGTTTGCGGTTCGGTGGGACTGAGTCTCGCGGCGCATAATTCCTTGTGTACCGGTCATATACTCACTTTTGGGAATGAACAGCAGAAGCAGAAATATTTGCCGAAACTTGCTACTGCTGAATGGATTGGCGCATGGGGGTTAACCGAAGCCGGCACCGGCAGTGATGCGGGGAATATGCAAACTGTAGCCGTTAAAGACGGCAGTAACTGGGTATTAAATGGAACGAAGTGCTGGATAACTCATGGGAAATCCTGTGATGCAGCGGTTGTTATTGCGAGAACCGGCGAGCCCAGGACAAAGAATAATGCTACTGCCTTTGTGGTGGAAAAAGGAACAGCCGGTTTTAGCGGCGGAAAGAAAGAGAACAAACTAGGCATGCGGGCGAGTGAAACCGCCGAAATGATATTTGACCAGTGCAGAATTCCGGATGAAAATCGTTTGGGAGAGATAGGAGAAGGATTTAAGCAAGCTCTAGCAATACTGGACGGCGGGCGAATTTCTATTGCTGCTTTGTCGCTGGGAATGGCCAGAGGCGCTTATGAAGCGGCGTTACAGTATTCCAAAGAGAGACATCAGTTTGATCAGCCTATTTCTTCTTTTCAGGGTATTTCGTTTAAGCTCGCAGATATGGCCACTGAAATCATGGCTTCAGAATTATTGGTATTGCAGGCAGCTTACCGGAAAAACCAGGGATTGCCGATGACAAAGGAAGCGGCGATGGCGAAGTATTATGCCAGTGAAGTGGCTGTAAAAGTGGCCAACGATGCTGTGCAAATCTTCGGAGGTTATGGCTATACAAAAGATTTTCCCGTTGAAAAGTTTTACCGGGACAGCAAGCTGTGTACGATTGGAGAGGGTACCAGTGAAATCCAGAAGATAGTAATTGCAAGAGAGGTGCTACGAAAGTAAAAAGTCTTTACAGTAACTGTATAAAAATTACTGTAAAGACTGAATCGTATGGCGGCAAAGAGAAGCCTTAATGCAGAAAATCTTCGTCGTCTTTCGGCGAGTGTTTCGCAAATGCTTTTTCAATAGCGCCGGAGAAAAGCGGAAACTTTTCCTTTGCGAAGTCTTTCACCAGTGTAATAGCCTTCAGCGCCTGTTCTTCGCTTAAGCCGGCTTCCGACTGAAGCTTGTCAATTAATTCTTTCATGTATCTGTTTTCGTTGCCTTAAAAATAATAAAATCGTTACGCTACTTTTCTCAGGCTCATTTTGCTGTTATCAAACTTATGTTTCGCATATTCCAGCGTGAGATGAAATTCCTTTTCAGTGGAAGAGGGTAGTTCGTACATAGCGTCCGTCAGTATATTTTCGCAGATACTCCTCAATCCCCTGGCACCCAGTTTATATTCAACGGCTTTATCTACCATGAAATCGAGTACTTCATCGTCTATCTTCAGATGAATACCTTCCAGTTCAAATAACCGCGTATATTGTTTAATCAGGGCGTTTTTCGGTACGGTGAGGATAGAGCGCAGCGTTTCAGTATTCAACGGATTCAGGTAAGTAACCACTGGAAGACGTCCTAATAATTCGGGGATCAGTCCAAACGATTTGAGATCCTGTGCATTTACATACTGCAACAGGTTTTTCTTCATGTATTCCTGTTGTTCTTTATTGACGTTGAAACCGATTGAATTGGTATTTACCCTCCTCGCGATGACCCGGTCAATACCGTCAAACGCTCCGCCACAGATGAATAATATATTTTGCGTATTTATCTTGATCAGTTTCTGTTCAGGATGTTTTCTTCCGCCCTGGGGAGGAACCAGTACTTCTGTCCCTTCCAAAAGCTTCAATAAGCCCTGCTGTACGCCCTCTCCGCTTACATCGCGGGTGATGGAAGGATTATCGCTCTTACGGGCTATCTTGTCTATTTCATCAATATACACTATGCCCTTTTCGGCTGCTGCCACATCATAGTTGCAAACCTGCAGTAACCTTGTAAGAATGCTTTCTACATCTTCTCCCACATATCCGGCTTCCGTAAAAACCGTGGCGTCCACAATAGCGAAGGGAACATTCAGCATCCTGGCGATGGTTTTTGCCAGCAAGGTTTTACCGGTGCCGGTTTCTCCCACCATGATCAGGTTGCTTTTTTCTATCTCCACCTCGTTTTCGGCTGCTTTGTGCTGCAATCTTTTATAGTGATTGTACACGGCTACCGCCAGCACTTTCTTAGCATCGTCCTGTCCTATAACATATTCATCGAGGAACTTCTTGATCTCTACCGGCTTTTTAATGGTTAGTTTGAATTGCGGGTGGGAGGATTCGTGCTTTAAAGAGAGTTCCTGTTCGATAATTTCTTTTGCATGATCTACACAGTTTTCACAAATATGCCCCTCCTGACCGGCAATCAGAATCTTCACTTCGTCCCGGCTCCGTCCGCAGAAAGAGCAATGTAAAATTGATTTAGCCATTGTAATACAAATAATTTAAGATTCAATTAATTTACCTGGCTGACATAGATACGGGAGTGGTTTTTCTAATACTAAGACAAAAAGGAAAGAAATATGCTGCAAAACTCGGAAACATTTTTCTAATATCCGCTGCATTAAGGCTCTCATATATCAATTTTCGCCGTATTCGAAACGGTATACAGGTTAGCTCACTCTCCGATAAAATGGACTCCGGCTTTTACTATAATTTATCAATTACTTTATCCACGATGCCATACGCCACTGATTCTTTGGCGTCCATCCAATGATCCCGGTCGAAGTCAGCTATGATCTTCTCCACTTTCTGACCACAGTTTTCAGCAAGGATTTGGGCGCTTATTTCCTTTACTTTCTGTATCTGGTCGGCCACAATCTCCAGGTCGGCAGAGGTTCCCTGCCCACCACCACTGGGCTGATGAATCATCACCTCCCCATGAGGGAAAATATAACGCTTACCCTTTTTACCGCCACTGAGCAGCAGCGATCCCATGGATGCCGCCATGCCCATGCATACCGTGCTTACCGGCGATTTTATCATTTGCATCACGTCATAAATCACCATGCCGCTGGTCACAATGCCCCCGGGGCTGTTGATATAAAACGTTATCTCCTTGCCTGAATCCAAAGCGTCCAGGTACAGTAACCGGGAAGTAATATCTTTAGCACTCTTGTCGTCTACCGCTCCCCACAGGAATATCTTCCGTTGTTCAATAAATTTTTTGTCGAACTGCCACCCGCTCAACATCTTTTCCATAGAAGGTATTTCAGGTGTTTCGGGGCTGTCTTCATCATCCTGCCTAATAGAACGCTTATACATTTCTTGATACATATACTAAAATGATTTATTGTTTAGTGGCTTTGAAAAGCAAACTATTTTTCCTTTTGTTTCTTAGGGTTGATAAGCAAAACCTCGTCTACTAATCCGTATTCCTTAGCCTCCAATGCCGTCATCCAATAGTCGCGGTCAAAATCTTTGGCAATCTTTTCCACTTCCTGTCCGCTATGGCTGGAAATTATTTCATACAACTCGTTCTTGATTTTCTTTATTTCATTTACCAGAATTAGTACATCACTTGCCTGACCCATGGTACCGGAACTCGGCTGGTGCATCATAATACGTGCGTGCTTCAGCGCCGTCCGTTTCCCTTTAGCTCCGGCACACATCAATACCGCGCCCATACTCGCTGCCATACCGGTACATATCGTGGAGATATCCGGGGTAATATACTGCATGGTGTCGTATACACCCAATCCAGCGTAAACCGAACCACCCGGGCTGTTGATATACATTTGAATATCCCTGCTTCTGTCGGTACTTTCCAAAAACAGGAGTTGAGCGGTAACAATATTACCTACTTCGTCTGTGATAGGATAACCAAGGAAAATAATCCTGTCCATCATTAACCGGCTGTACACATCCATTACCGCAATATTCATAGGGCGCTCCTCTATAATATTCGGCGTCAGGTTTGTGATGGAATGCTTTTTATAGTCGTTAAGTGTATTACTCGAAATACCTCTGTGCTTGATTGCGTATTGTTCGAATTCTTTTCCGATATTCATAATTTCTTTAATTTCTTTTCGATTAGACGGCAATTTACTGCTATTTACAGACCCAAATATCATGCAAGAGAAAAAAACCGACAAAATGCCATAGGGAAAATACAAGCCGGGTAAACAATAATATCCCAACCTGATTTCTCTATTGTTTTTCTTATGTCTAAATGACTATTTACGGATAAAAACTATCCGGACTGCTACTAATGTCTTCGTGATCAGCGCAACTGCCTGTTCTTAGTGATGGTGGTGTTGATGTTCTTCCTGTAATTTTTGAAAATCCTCCAGGCTGATAGGTTGTTCAACAGGCGTCACTTTAGTTTCCATCATTTCAAAAATCTTCCCGGTAATCACTTTCCTGTAGGTATTTTCCACCTGCTCCCGGTTTTTCGTCATGCTGTCTACGTAATTGTTGATCCACGACATATCGGTTCCTTGTAATCCTGAGGCGCCAAAATAGCTGAGTACTTCCTGGGTAATCTGGTTCCGTATCTCTTCAGGCGTTACTTCCAGCGCATTGTCCTTGATGATTTTTTCGGTTATCAGGGACCATTTCAACTGATTTTTGAAATCGGGGAATTCTTCTTCAACCTGTGCTGTTGATTTCTCTTCTTCTCCGCCTTTTTCCATCAACTTTTTCAGGAAGGCTTCCGGAAATTCTATCTGAGTATTATCCAGGAGCGCATGATAGAGTTCGTGATGGAAATGGTTGCGGCTGCTCTGGTTAAGTGATGCCCCTATAATTTCCCGGATCGCAGCGCGAAATGCGTCTTCATCTTTGATCTCCTTGCCCGGAAAAACTTCTTCAAAGAATTCTTCATTGAGTTCCCTTTTTTCAACGAGTCCGATTTTGGTAATGGTTAATTTAAAGAATTTTTCCAACCCGGCAGGTTCCTCTTTATCCAGTCCCAAATCACTCACGAGCCAGTCGCGTTCTTTTTCATCAAAGGCCTTATCTAATTGTAATACAAGGCTGTCGTCTTTCTTCTTCCCGATGAGTTGCTCCCTGAAAGACGGGTTAAAATATTTCAGCAGCAGGGAGTTGTCCTTTTGAATACCGTTCTCAATCAGGTTACCTTGTTCATCGCACTCTTCTAATTTTATATTCAGAATATCTTCGTCTGTTGCTACGCTTTCCGGTTCTGTCATTTTTCCTTGCCTGACCCGGAGTCTTTCAGATTCCTCTTCCACCATATTATCCGGAACTTCAATCTTATAGCGGGTTAGGGCTACTGTATTCAAATCCGGCAGTTCAAAAGAAGGTTTGATGCCTACTTCAAAATGGAAAGAATAGGTCGCCGGGTTATTCATATCTATACTAGCGGGGTCGTTTTGCATATCCGGCAACGGTTGCCCGAAAATGTCCAGGTTCTCTTTTTGCAGATAATCCACGAGTCCTTTTTCTATACTTTTTAATACCTCTTCGGTATAAACAGCGTTGCCGTGCATTTTCTTTATGATGCCTGCGGGTACCATGCCTTTACGAAAGCCGGGAATATTAGCAGATTTTGCATATTGCTTCAACGCTTTTTCAAAGGGGGCCAGATAATCTTCTTTATCTACCGTAACTGTTATCTTATCATTAAGGGGTCCTATATTTTCCCTGGTAACCGTAGCCATACCGAAATCAAGTATTAAAAATTTAAAAAGTAGTTCGTCGGATAAGAGGCATGCTGAGTACCCCGATAGCACCCGCCCCTCTTAAAAATCTGTTTTCGATTTATAAAAAGGTGTGCAAAGGTAAGACATTTGGAATAAATTATTATTGTTTCAACGGAAGACGTCACAGAAAAGACGGGGAATGGCCGGCGATGAGCCGGGAAGAGAAAGTGCGGGTGGAGGGACTCGAACCCCCATGCCTCGCGGCGCCAGATCCTAAGTCTGGTACGTCTACCAATTTCGCCACACCCGCAGTCGGTAACACCTCAATTTTAAAGATACTTTCGTTTTAGAGGTGGGCAAAGGTAGGAGATTTTACTTAAATTTGAGCTAATATGGAATTAGATGTTAAAACGCCGTATAACCTTACCGAAGAGGAAGAGAAGAGGGAGATTGTCCGCCAGTACAGGGCGCTGTTGAGGAGCCTTAAGCCTAAATTAGATCCCGGACAAAGAAAGTTGATTCGCGTGGCGTTTGAGATGGCGGCCGAAGCGCATAAAACCATGCGCCGCAAGAGCGGCGAACCCTATATTTTACATCCCCTGGCGGTAGCGAGAATATGCGTTGAGGAAATCGGGCTTGGCGTGCGCTCTACGATATGCGCACTTCTGCATGATACCGTGGAAGATACCGATTTAACCCTTGAGGATATTGAAAGAGTATTTGGTGCCGAAATTATGAGGATTATAGACGGCTTGACGAAGATTGCCAATGTGGTAGACACCAATAGTTCCAAGCAGGCTGAGAATTTCAAGAAAATACTCGTAACCCTTACAGATGATCCGAGGGTGATTCTGATTAAATTGGCCGACAGGCTTCATAATTTACGTACGCTGGACAGCATGAAGCGGGAAAAGCAATTGAAGGTGGCCAGTGAAACGGTTTATGTATATGCTCCCCTGGCTCACAGGATGGGCTTGTACACCATCAAAACGGAGATGGAAGATCTGGCCATGAAGTACCTGGAGCCGGATATCTACCGCGAGATCGCCAAAAAGCTGGCGGAAACCCGCCGGGAGCGATCGCGATATATTAATGAATTTATCAGACCGGTTAAGGAAAAGCTGGACAAAGCCGGATTGCAGGTGGAGGTATATGGCCGACCCAAATCCATTCATTCTATCTGGAATAAGATGAAGAAGAAGGGGGTGGCATTTGAAGAAGTGTACGACCTCTTCGCTATCCGGGTTATATTGGATACGCCCCATGACCGGGAAAAAGAAGATTGCTGGAAAGCCTATTCGCTGATAACGGATATGTATAGCCCCTCGCCGGAAAGGTTGCGCGACTGGCTGAGTAATCCTAAGGCGAACGGTTATGAGGCGCTGCATACTACGGTGATGGGACCCCAGGGGAGATGGGTGGAAGTGCAGATTAGAACAAAACGGATGAATGAAATAGCGGAAAAGGGATTGGCAGCGCACTGGAAGTACAAAGAAGGCGCTCAGGATGAGAGCCGTTTTGATAAATGGTTTACGCAGATAAGAGAAGCGCTGGCGCAGAATGATATGAGTTCTATTGACTTCCTGCAGGATTTTAAAACCTCATTCCTTGCGGAAGAGATATATTTGTATACGCCAAGAGGAGATGTGAAAATGTTACCCGTGGGCGCTTCAGCCCTGGATTTCGCTTTTTCCGTACATAGCGCCGTGGGGTCAAAATGTATTGGCGCTAAGGTGAATCACAAACTGGTGCCCATCAGTCACAAACTGCGAAGCGGCGACCAGATAGAAATTATTACCAGCAACAAACAGAAGCCGCATGAAGACTGGTTGAATTTTGTAGTAACCACGAAGGCAAAGAGTAAGATCAAGGATGCACTGAAGGAAGAGAAGCGAAAGATTTCCAATGACGGAAAATATACGCTGCAAAGGAAGTTGGAAAGTATCGGCGCTTCCACCGGCAAAGCCAATATTGATGAACTGACGGCATTTTATAAAGTAGCTTCGCCACTCGACTTATATTATCAGATTGCGGTAAAGAATATAGATTTAAAAGAACTGAAGGAAGACTTTCAGGTGGTGGGCGATAAGCTGGTACTGCCAAAGCCGGTAAAGGTGGAACCGGAAATCAAAGTTCCGGAGAAGGAGAACAACAAACCGATCGCCAAGAAAGATAATGAGCTGATTATATTCGGTGAAAGCAGCGATAAAATTGTATATACGCTTGCGAACTGTTGTAAACCCATTCCCGGAGATGATGTGTTTGGATTTGTGAGCACGGGGAAGGGGCTGATTATTCACCGGACCAATTGTCCCAACGCTGCCCGGTTG
>JACFNM010000607.1 GCA_019454915.1 Chitinophagaceae bacterium | reverse complement strand
GCGCCTGATAGCTTCGGAGAATCAGTTGTCGGTTGACGAAAGCGGCTTTGAAAAAGAAATGCAGGAGCAGAAGAACCGAAGCAGGGCAGCCACTACTATTGATACGGAAGACTGGGTCATACTTAATCAATCCGATAAAACCTCTTTTACGGGTTATCATCATTTGGAGGCGGAAACAGAAGTGTTGAAATACCGGAAAATAAAAGCCAAAGGGAAGACACAATACCAGGTTGTGTTAGCCACCACTCCATTTTATGCGGAAAGCGGCGGACAGGTCGGTGACAAAGGCACGCTCCAATTTGGAGAAGAGCAGATAGCCGTAACCGACACCAAAAAAGAAAATGAACTCATCATCCATTTTATAGAAAAGCTGCCGGCCGACATCACGTTGCCGGTTGTCGCAAGGGTGAATGCGGAAACGCGGCTGCTCACCACCTATAATCACACCGCCACCCACCTGCTACATGCAGCTTTGAGACAGGTACTGGGCAGGCATGTGGCACAGAAAGGCTCGCTGGTATCTCCTGCAGAGCTCCGCTTCGACTTCTCGCACTTCAGTAAAGTGACGGATGAAGAGCTCCTGACCATCCAGATGCTGGTAAATGAAAAGATAAGAGAAAACATACCGGTAGTCATAAAAGAGTTGCCCAAAGACGAAGCGCTTCAATTAGGAGCGATGGCCTTATTCGGAGAAAAGTATGGGGATATGGTACGGGTAGTGATCATTGACCCTTCGTATTCCATAGAATTATGCGGAGGCACCCATGTTGCCAATACGGGTATGATCGGATTGTTTTCGATAAATGCTGAATCTGCCGTAGCAGCAGGAGTGAGGCGTATAGAAGCACAGACAGGACCCGGCGCCTTTCAATATCATTACGAAAGGCTAACCCGGCTGAAGCAAATCGGTGAATTACTGAAATCCGGGAATCCGCTTCAGACCGTTGAAAAGCTTTTAGAAGAAAGAAATGCATTACAAAAGAAAATAGAAGGATTAGAGTCCAGGCATTGGGTACAAATTCGTAATGAACTGCTTCAAAAAGATGAAATCATCAATGGCGTCACGTTCATTGGAGATATCATTGAAGTAAGCAACCCCGATGCCCTCAAGAAAATTTGTTTTGACGTAAAGAATAACCTGAGAGACTATGTGATGGTACTGGCCGCTAACATCGGCGGTAAACCGCATGTGGCAATCGGTATGTCTGAAGTGGTATCGGAAGTAAAACAATTGGACGCGGCGAAAATTATCAGGGAACACATTGCGCCGTTGATAAAAGGCGGCGGCGGCGGACAGAAGACGCTGGCTACCGCAGGAGGACAGGATCCTTCGCAACTCCGGCAGGCAATTGCAAGTGTAAAAGCTCTCCTGTAAGAAATCATCCTTCCGGTAAGGTCTTGACCCTTCTGAGTAAGTTTAAGTGAATGTTAAGTCAATGCATACAAAAAGCATTTTACGTACCTTTAACACTGTCATCCCTTTTTCAACAACCATAGAAATCTGAACAATCTTTCTTATTTCTACGCAACAAAAGGAAAAGGTTCATGCACCTTCAGTTCTTCTTCATAAGGTATTTAAACGGACATTAAATAAATTAAAAAATCAGTTTTTTATGGCACAGATAAATATCGGTATCACCGAAAAAAACAGACAG
>JACFNM010000606.1 GCA_019454915.1 Chitinophagaceae bacterium | reverse complement strand
TAATAACATCTTTCAGATTAAGTTGAACTGAATCATTTACATTTCCTTCCAGGTTTGTGATCTTTTGAAGGGGTATTGGCTGCTTAATCTTAATGTTTACTTCAGCCTTCGTTATACCCGGTAATGCAATTTTTAATATTGTTCTGCCTACGCCTTCTGTTGCCTTCCATTGTACCACTTTATTGTTAACGGTTATCTTTTCGATAGATTTACATTGAACAGGCAGGTATAAATTCATTTCGGCTTCACGGGTGATCTGAATACTATAAGAGATGCGGGTATTTTGTTGCTTAAAATGAATACTAAAATCAGGTGTTTTTATCGAAGCCTTTGACCAGCCGGAAGGGAAATGCGGAGCGATTTTTACCTTTCCGTTTGGATAATCGGGTTGATAACCGAAGAGTCCGGAAATTAAAGTACGCACAAATGGGTGAAGGCAGTCACCGAAATCGGTTCCTCCTCTTATGTCGCCCAAGTTACCCGGGACGATGTCGTTAAAGGCACTATGCATAAAAGAGCCTTTCATTAATTCCCATCCATCGTCCGGCATCCCTGCCTGAAAATAGCTTAAAGCCAGATGATAATTATCGCCCGGCCATGCTTCCCGTATGGACCATATTCCCGGGACCCAGTTAGAGTTCCAGACTTTTCGCCCACCGGCCGGCATGTTATCGTTCTGCAAGGCCCATTCGGTATAGTATAAGGATTCAATGATTTGAGTGGACGTTAATAATCCTGCATCAGCGGGAAGGAAAATACTATACAGCCACGGATTTTCATGTAAGCGTTCATGACCCCCATGCTCTCGATAAGATCCGCTATATCCCATTGTTTTAATCCATAATTTTTCAAAAAAACTGTTTTTTATTTTTTCAAGTTTATCCTCGTGCCGCTTAGCAGATGCTGTATCTCCGGCATGAATTGCCATGTCTCGCGCTGCCAGGTGACCACGATAGGCATAAGAGGTCGTCTCAGGAGTACCTCCTCCATTATACCAGACGGAATCCGTGGGCCATACATGAATGTAGCTTTCGTAGATGCCGGTATTTTCCGGATCGAAACATTCCTGTAGCCATAAAAGGTGCAGCTCCAGCGCCTCCCGAAAAAATGAAATAAGTTCGGGATCGGCAGTCCAGCGATAGGCTTCAATTATCTGGTCGAAGAATTGCGTCTGCATGTTGTAAAACTGCTGGTCTTTGTCGATATAGCCCACTCCGTAAAATCTCGAATCCTGATGTTGTATGGTCATCAGTTTCGCAGGGTCAGCCTTTGCTTCTTTTTTATCGGATTCGCGGATTTGTGCACTACAATAATGCTTTGCTTCCTGCTTTACTCTGTCGTGCCAGCCAAGCATAGTGCCACCGAAAATAGTTCTCCATCCCGGATACGGAGAGTTCCATTGTAAGGCTCCATGAACAAATACAGGAGGATGCCAGCATCCGTCAACGGCTGCTACTGAAGCCATAGCAGCAGCATCCAGATAAGAGTCAGGGGTGTTGATGATTAGTCTTTCCTGAAAGGAACGAATCCTGCTGAGTCCTTCCTGAAATTCAGATTCAGGATGGACGACATCTGTTTCGAAGGAAAGGTCGGGTGAATCAGAAGCCGTAAAACACCAATAGATATTCGACCCCCTGGCAACAACAATATTGCCTCTGATACCG
>JACFNM010000605.1 GCA_019454915.1 Chitinophagaceae bacterium | reverse complement strand
AAATATCCGCATCATGTCAAATCCTTCCTCTTTTAGACAGCTATTATTGCCGTTCCGTTTCCGGATGATAACGCATTTCATTCAGGATTCTTTACCGGTTCGCTAATAATACCCGTTAAAACTATGGTAATTCTCTCAAACAGAAGCAGGATTATTTTAAATAATCATCGGGTTTAAGCCGCTATCATGGCATCCCGCATATCCTGCGGGCGACGTTTCACAGGCGGGCGGTTCATCCACTACAAAATTTGACGCAGCTCAGATCTTTGGCTTCATCCCGCTACTAAACTCCTTTCGTTACATTTGCATAAATTCTACTTTTCATTGAAGCATTTAAGAGGAGTCAATAAGTATTTCAGCAAGTACAAGTGGCGTTTTTTATTAGGAATTCTTTTTGTGATTGTATCCAATTATTTTGGCATCCTGGCTCCCCAGGTTACGGGTTATGTAATGGATAAGGTGCAGCTCAAAATAACGCAGATAAGCGAAGCGGAACAAGCCTATCCCGAATCATTCTCTAAAGAATACGATCCGCTGGTGAAGGTTTTTATCCACCAGGTGGAGAATCAGATACAAACCCACGGGTTTACCTGGCTGGTGATGATTTGCGGAGTAACCTTACTGATGCTGGCCGTTTTAAGAGGCATATTCATGTTTTTTATGCGACAGACCATTATCGTAATGAGCCGCCTCATTGAATACGACCAGAAGAATGAAGTGTATCTGCACTACCAAAAACTGGATACGGCGTTTTACAAGACGCATAGCACCGGAGACCTCATGAGTCGCATGGCAGAGGACGTAAGCCGCGTTAGAATGTACACCGGGCCGGCTATCATGTATTTTATCAACCTCGTAGCGCTCATTAGTCTCAGCCTCTTTTACATGTTTCAGAAAAACTGGGAATTGACGCTGTATGTGCTGGTTCCCCTGCCTATTTTAGCCGTCACCATCTATATCGTTAACACCATCATTCATAAAAGAAGTGAAAATATACAGGCGCAGCTAAGCCTCCTGACTACTAACGCCCAGGAATCTTATTCCGGAATCCGGGTAATCAAATCCTTTGTGCAGGAAAAAACCATGGAGGACTTTTTTGAACAGAACAGCGAGAGTTATAAAAAGAGTGCCGTTAATCTCGCCAAAATCGAAGCCATCTATTTCCCTTCCATAAGCTTAATGATTGGGTTAAGTACGCTGCTGACCATTATGGTGGGCGGCTTATACCATATTCAAAACCCCAACGAAATCAGTATAGGAACGATGGCCGAATTTGTGGTGTATATCAATATGCTCACCTTCCCCGTCAGTTCTATAGGATGGGTAGCCAGTATGGTACAGCGGGCTTCTGCATCTCAAAAGCGACTGAATGAATTTCTCGACACCGTACCCGATATTCAAAATGTCGTTCGGCCGCAAAACATTAAGATATCGGGGTATATACAATACGACCAGGTCAGTTTTACGTATCCGCATACCGGCATCCGGGCTTTGAAAGACTTTAGTATGGATATTCCCAAAGGCAGCAAAATCGGTATCATTGGAAAGACCGGTAGCGGCAAAACAACCATTGTGCAGCTATTGCTGAGGATGTTCGACCCCACGCAGGGCAGTATCCGTATTGACGGTGCCGATATCCGGGAAATGGATCTTCGCCACCTGAGGGG
>JACFNM010000604.1 GCA_019454915.1 Chitinophagaceae bacterium | reverse complement strand
AATCCCCCTTTTGTATCTTCCCCGATATACTCTGTATATAAGACTCATCCGCAGCGTAAGCCTTTACCATATACAGGAAGCACGGCAAGAACATCATTACCGGGAGCAAATATCTTAATAATGCGCCCGGGCGGCGAATGCTTACAACAAAATGTTTGATAGCGCTTGACATGGATAAAAATTATACATCTCAGTTATTAAAATCTTCTGCCAACTCCAACCGGTAGTCTGCGTAAAAAGGGTTGACTTCCACTTTTTTCCTTCTTACTGTTACAACAGACCCCAGCAACTCGTCTATATTTCGAGATGCCGCAGCGTTGTATTGATAATCTATAACCGTTTTATAATATTCGTTGTTGTCAGGCGATCCCGGCTGTTTCCACCACTGTATGATCGCCTGTTGGATAATATAATTTTGGGGATCATACATCAGCACGCAGGACTTTATTTCAGGTTGGTAATCATTGAATATTTCTATTGCAGGTTTATCACCCGGAAGACTGACAACTTTAAAAAACGAGCTGTCCGCCGTCAGGCCGCTGAATGGGAGCATTCCTTTTCTATACTTCCTCAGCATTTCCTTATCCGGTTTGCCTACCCACAGGTATTTGTTCACTGTATCCAACCGGACCGATATACTTTCGTTACTTATCTGCTTAATGTAATCAAGACGATGATATACCCGGTATTTTTGTCTCAGCAGCTCAAATGATGTCTTTTCTTTTATTGCTTCACCGTCATAAAGTGTGATGGATCCACTGATATTTAAGTCGGCGTTAAAATCTGCGAGTTTTGCATAGAGCTTTTTAAACACGGTTTCACCCTCTTCCACAGGTATGGGGAGTTCTGTGTTGTGCCGCCATTTACCGATCCCGGCAGTTACGGCCAGTCCCGCTGCTACCAGCAATCCCGCAAGGCTCATTTTAATTTTTTTTGTATACATATCTGTAATGATTTGTTGCTTTTTTATTTATTATTATTGCCCCGAGTGAATCTTAAAAGACTGCCTGTTTTCCTTCAGCGTCATTATGCCACGCTCCGTCTCCTTTTTTACGCGTATGGGCGTTCCTTCATCATCATATTCATACAGGGTGGCAAAGTTGTTTTCATCCATCTGCGCCATCAGCCTTAATGTTCTGCTATCATATACATACGTATTTAATTGTCCTTCATAAGGCAGAATACGCAGATCATCAATCTCGACGGTTGAAGAAGGATTGAGTGTAAGCTCGAAGGAGGAACTTCCTGTAAAAGAAATATCAAGTCTTTTCCACCCTTCTACTACCGGCGCCACAGTGGTACTAACCGGGATATTGGTTCCATTCAACTGTACCTGCAGATTCTGTATTTTATCATTATCAGGAACGTGATCATTGATCCACAAACTCAACAGATATTTCTTCCCTTCCACAGGCGCAAAGCCCTTGGCCAACTCATTACTGAGAAGCTTATACTTACCGCTTGAATATCCCAGGACATTGTCTGATGGCGCTGAGCTTCCTGCATCTTTTTGAATGGTTAACGAAGACGACAATTCATAACTATAGCGTCCCGTATGCGACTTGTCAGAAATAATGTTTCCCGAAGCGTTTGACCATCCGTTGGTTGATTTTGTAAAACCGAAGTCTAAATGCTTTTGAGGCGGGCAATCCCGTTCATCGCCAAGTGAAAA
>JACFNM010000069.1:11880-15206 GCA_019454915.1 Chitinophagaceae bacterium | reverse complement strand
GATACAGGCCACCGCCTTTTTACAGCCATAACCGCCAAACCTCCTTTTGTCGCCGTCTCTCAACTCCAGCGCTTCGGCTTTACCCGTAGAGGCGCCGGAGGGTACCGAAGCCGTACCCGTAGTTCCATCCTCTAATACGCAGGTTGCTTTCACGGTAGGTCGTCCTCTGCTATCTAAAATTTCAATTCCTGACAGTTGCTTTATCATCTTTCTTTCATTTCAGTATACAATATATTGCCTGTTGAATTCCTGTAATAAATCAGGCACGCGCGTAACCGCCTGCTTCATGCCGTACAGCGAGATAGTCACCTGCCTGTGCTGTTCTTCCCTGTTGAGAAAATCTACGGGCGAGCGTCCCTTTACCCTTGCCAGCAAACAGCCGAGCGTATGCTTTACGGCAAGTTGTTCCGAGAGAATATCTGCGCCTGAAATCGTTTCTACATAATTCTCCCAAAAAACCGCTGCTGCATTTATCAGTTTTTCCCGGCAACCTTGCAAATGATTGGCAAAACTCAACACCTGGCAAAGGAAGAACCCGATATCAAAAGCGGGATCACCGCGGTGCATTACCTCATAGTCCAGCAATATAACTTTTTCATCCTTTACCAAAATGTTCTTGGGGCTGTAATCACCGTGTACAATTGTAGTACGGATATTCAGCGTCTCATCCATCAGGCGGTCATAAAACGACCGGGACTCGGGCAACTGCTGAGCCGTAAATTCATAGAAAGGTTCAATCCTCAAATCTTCAAAAAACCGCCGGTTGTCAAATATGCTTTGCGCCCGCAGATCCTCTTTTCCACTCATGTGAATCCGGCCAAGCATGATTCCCAGCTTCTCAAAAACCCGGTACTCAACCAAGCCGTGTAACAGAAGCGACTTAAGATTTTCGTGAGGCCGGGGAACGGCGCTCATGCATAACACATAATCCTTTTTATCAAAGAAAACTGGTTCAGGGACGCTGCCTTCCGGTAAAATTTCAGACAACCATTTTAGCCCTTCATATTCTACTTCAATCCTGTCCTGCACACAATACCAATCCTCTTTCACCCGGAGCTTACTCAATGCCTGCTTAATCACCCATTGTTCACCGCCCGGCCTGGTCACCCACACGGTCTTATTTGATACGCCTCCTTTCAATATTTGGAGCGTACAATCTTCTCCCGGACTGATTTGTTTCAAATCAACCAGATAATTCCTGAGTGAGTCAATGTCTTCTATATCAACAGTCATCCTCTTGATCTACATCAGTCAAAAAACGATCATTTCACCAGGTTTTTCAAAATATCGGAATACCAAAATAGCCGGCTTTGTTCCCGCCTTTATATTCAAACAATGCCACAGAGGTCATTAGGTTTCTCACTCTTACCGGTTTATCTTCTGCTGTCGTGTATTGAGCAATACCGGTAGTGTTATTCGTGGACGGTTGCCTGCTCCCGTGCGGATTTTCAAATATAGGATTAAAAATACAATCCCGGTTCACAACAATAAATTCCTAATCCCGAAACGCCACCAGGTCGGAAGAATCTTTAAAATCTGTATATTCTTCCGAATACAAAAAACTAAAGGAAGATGCGTAATCATGATAAGCAAATGGTATCCATTATATTGCCAACCTATAAGGTAGAGAAATACCTGGAAAAGAGTATCCGGTCTATCTTGAACCAGACCTGGATGAATTTCGAATTATTAGTTGTCGTGGATGATTCACCGGATAACAGCCTGCAGATAGCCCGGTCATTTTCAGACCCCAGGATTCGGGTATTTAATAAGCCGCATGGCGGATTATCCGATACCCGTAATTACGGGCTGGAAAGAACAAGAGGAACGTATGTTTATTTTATGGATCCGGATGATTGGATAGATCCGGGTTTACTGGAGGACAACGTGCAGATGTTAGAAAAAGAAAAACTTGATTTTATTGTTTTCGGATATCACCATGAACAGGAAAACGAGAAAGGAATTATCGAATCCAGGAGAACGGTTATTCCCAAAGTTCACTTTTACAAAAAAGGAAATCACGAGGATAAAATAGACGGGTATCACCTTGAGATGTTCGGCTATGCCTGGAATAAAGTGTACAGGAAATCATTTATTGACCGGCATCAATTTCGTTTTCAAAAAGGCATTAGTCTCGTCGAAGATTTTTTATTCAATCTTCCGCTTTTCACCGCCTCCCGGATTATACGCTTCAACAGCAGATGTTATTATCATTATGTCAATCGTCACAGAGACTCGCTGATAAAGAAATTCCGCAGCAACTCGTTTGATCTGATTAAGATGAAAACGGTTGTGCTGGAACAATTTGCCAATGCGTGGGAGCTCCCTTATAAGGAAGAATTACTGGGAGAGAGTATCGTACGGGGCATCAACTACTGTATTTACAACATATATCTCTGTAAGAATTCCTTAAGCGCCGGGCAAAGAGAAGAATTGGTCAATAGCATCGTTCACGATGATCGAACGAGCGACTTAATCCGGTATTACCGCCCGCGAAGGCTGAAAGACAGGTTGTACAAAGAGAGTATCCAGCTCAAAATGGTAGATACCCTTACCCGCTTAGCCCTGGATTCCTGAACCGCGGTCTATACAACACGAAAAAGGGTCTCTTAAAACACCCCCACAATTCGATGATGGTTTTAAAAGACCCCCTGAATATAATCCTGCCCCGAGCTGATTACACTTTTATGTTTTCTACCCCATACTGCTTTAATACGTCTTCCGGAACGCCATTCCACACATTCGCTACGTTACCCACATACCCCAGGTCTTTGACCCCGATTTGGCTCGTAAAGAATCCGGATGCCGTAAGGTCACGCATGCGATTGAAGAAGGCTACTCCCTGCTCCATTCCCGGCTTCACATCCTCCGGCCAGGCGATATCGTTTACCATCTCCAGTTGCTTATCCTTACCGGCGTCTTTAAACGCGGCGCCATAGCGGTTCATGCATTGTGAATCGAGCCATCGTAAACCACCGCGCATCGGCGTTTGATGCGACGGAATATCCTTCACTATAAATTCAATAAACTCCGGAACGCCTGCATCGGAAGCGCTGCCGGATTTATCGTCTTTCGGAATAATGATATCGGCAAGGATGGTAATCGTTGCCATTTCATGATCGGTAAAAAAGCGTTCTGCGTTCAATTTTTCATTACGCTCAATTTCAAAAGCCTCCCTTCCTGCGGCATCCTTATTGGCAGCGGAAGAAGCGCCGGAACCGGTAGCGCCTTTCTTGTCGTCTGTATTACAGGCATCTAAAAAAACACTGCCAGACACAGCCGTTAAACCGATTGCCTTGAGTGATTCGCGTCTGTTCATAATATGA
>JACFNM010000069.1:0-11870 GCA_019454915.1 Chitinophagaceae bacterium | reverse complement strand
GTTTCTTTCTTTGGTCCAGGATATACTCTGCCGTACGCAGTGACAAAGCCAAAATCGTCCATGTGGCATTTTTATCACCCTGCTGTACAAAGGGTGCCGCATCTACCACAAAAAGATTTTTGCATTCATGTGCCTGGCACCAACTGTTAAGCGCCGACTTCTTCGGATCATTTCCCATGCGAATGGTTCCCACCTCGTGAATTATTCTGCCGGGCGCTTCCAGTCCGTAGCTGTCTTCCGGACCATGAAGGTCACCCTTGGGTATGATGGCGCCCATCTGGTGCAGGAGTTCCTGGAACGTATCCTGCATGTGCTTCGCCTGCCTGATTTCATCATTTGACCAGGTATAGTGAAAACGAAGCACCGGTATTCCAAACTTATCCACCACATTCGGGTCTATCTCACAATAGTTCTCCTTTCTGGCAATAGCCGTACCTCTTCCTGCCATACCCACCCGCGTACCAAAGAACCGCCGGTAATCGTCTTTCAGCTCTGCACCAAATCCCCCGGCCTTCTTAGGCTGTCCGTCTCTTCCGGGCACCAAACCATTCCTCTTGTGTATTCCTGATTCAAAACCATAGGAAGGCATCCTCATTCCTCCTCCATACTCAATATGATATCCTCTGGGAAAATCCAGTTTTTTATTATCTCCCCACCAGGGTGAATAAACATGAATACTGCCTAATCCATCTTCGTTGTACCGTTTACGATCCATCAATTCAGGAACGAAACCGGATAAACTGGCTCCCGTTGAATCGTGCAGGTATTTCCCCACGATATCGCTGCTGTTTGCCAGCCCGTTCGGATGTGCCGCACTCTTGGAATTAAGTAATATTCTGGCCGATTCACAGGCGCTGGCGCCTAATACCACCACTTTAGCGTTTACCTGATATTCCTGCATATCTTCTCTGTTGATGTAGGAAACACCGGTCGCCTGTCCGTTCTCATCAGTCAGAATCTCTCTCACCATCGCATTGGTAATCACTTCAAGATTACCCGTTTTCATGGCAGGAATAACCAGGCAGGAAGAAGCGGAGAAGTCGCCATAGGTTTTACAACTGCGGCTACACTGACCGCAATAGTAACAGGGCTTCCGGTCATCATTACCGGGGATTGCTTCGGTCATCACCGATCCCCTTCCGGGAATAACGGGTACGCCCACTTTTGCAGCCGCCCTTTTTATGAATAATTCGTGGAGCCTTGGTTTGGGTGGTTTCATAAATATTCCGTCGGGCTCATTTTCAATTCCTTCCACCGATCCATAAATACCGATCAGGCGATCCACTTTATCGTAATAAGGTTTCAACTCATCATATCCGAAAGGCCAGCGTTCGGTCAGCCCATCTTTCGGTTGGAAATCATCCGGACCCATCCGCAATGAAATTCTCCCCCAGTGATTGGTCTTGCCACCCAACATCCTGGAACGAAACCAGTCGAATTCTGTATTATTCTTGCGCGTATAAGGTTCTCCATCTATCTCCCAGCCCCCGTAAGCGGCGTCGAAATCACCAAACGCGCGAACAGAGGATGCCCCGCGCCTCGGAGATTCCCATGGCCATTTGAACTGGTGCGAATCTTTTGCCGGATCGAAAAAAGGACCGGCTTCCAGCATTAATACTTTAATACCGGCATTGGCTAAAAAATGTCCTGCCATTCCTCCTCCCGCTCCGGATCCGATTACTACAACATCGTGAACGGCAGAGGATTTTTGAATTTGAAATTTCCCCATGGTAATGCAACGTATTTAACTGAATTAAAAAAATGAATAATGGTTCGGGTTTCTCGTTTGCAATGTTATCAAAAAATAATCTTTCACCCGGAATTAATTTAGAGAGGTTCTGCATAGGAAACAATACCCAATAACCGATACACAAAATTCCAACGGGAAATCGGTAAGTTTGTTGCCGTTTGAAAAATAAATACTATCCAAAATGTCGAAAATCTGGTTTGACAAATCCATTTCTATCGAGGGATTACAGGCATTAAGTAAAAACACCATGAGTGATTATATCGGGATTGAATTTACCCGAATAGGAGACGATTACCTCGAAGCGACCATGCCGGTGGATCACAGAACCAGGCAACCTTATGGACTTTTACACGGGGGCGCTTCCGTGGTGTTGGCTGAAACATTAGGAAGCGTTGCTGCCGCCATGGTGGTAGACAGGAACGTTTTTTTGTGTGTGGGGTTGGAAATCAATGCGAACCATATACGCAGCGCGACCCAGGGGAAGGTAACAGGTACTGCAACGCCCATACACTTAGGTTCCTCCACCCATATATGGGAAATAAGAATCCGCAATGAAGATGGTGAGCTGACCTGTATCAGTCGTCTTACGGTGGCCGTGCTCAAGAAAAAATCTAAGACAGAAAAAATTCCGGAACAGGGTTGACCATTCCGGGGGTGAAAACGCTCCCCCACTCACCTTTGTCTCCCTCTGCGAGATAAAAACCTTCATACTGTAATAATAGCCATGTATCGTGTGAGATTAGCGCAGATTGAAGCAATCCGGCAAACCCTGCTAACCCAATACGTCCCTGATGGAGGGATACGTATGGATTAATTTTTCCGGCATCCCCTCCGGTTTCACCCATTCAATTTGAACAATATCCTCTTCGGTTTGGGGAGTTAATTTCTGTGCGGAAATTGTCCTCATCCGGTACCAGTAGGTTTCTTTCAAAATGAATTGATTAAATGCATGGTAAGTGTGGTAGGTGGTGACCAGGAAGTTCAACAGTTGAATATTTTTAAGCCCCGTCTCTTCCTTCACTTCTCTTACGGCACACTCCTCAAGGGTCTCCCCTTCATCCAGTTTTCCCTTGGGCAAGTCCCATTTTCCTCTCCTGTAAATCATCAGGATTTCCAGGTTTTCATTCTCTACCAAACCTCCGCCGGCCTGTATTACCGTAAACCGATCCCAGAGAAGTTGTTTGGACGACTGGAAATCATGTGTAAACAGAATAACAGCCCCGACATTGGATTTTTCTATTTCTCCAAGGGAAGGTTCAATTTTTTCATTTTTGAGATCCTCCGCGAAAAAAGTGTCAGGCTTATCCCGGATGTTTTTTATTTCTGTGGTTATCTCGTCACATAAAAAAAAGGGCTTGTCACCAAAGTATATTTTCAAAACCATACCGGTCAATTTTATTATTTTCGCTCCATGACAAATGAAAAAGCTGTAGCCGAAAAACTTTTACAAATTAACGCCATCCGGCTGAATCCGCAACAACCTTTTACCTGGGCCTCCGGGTGGAAGAGTCCGATTTATTGCGATAACAGACGCTCACTCTCATTCCCCTATGTACGCGAATTTATTAAATCAGAATTGTGTAATTTGATTTTTGAAGGATTCCCGGACGCTGAGCTATTAGCAGGAGTAGCTACCGCGGGTATCCCCTGGGGCGCCATGGCTGCCGACCAGTTGAAGCTGCCCTATATTTATGTACGTCCCAAACCCAAAACCCATGGATTGGGTAACCAGATAGAGGGATATTATGAACCCGGAAAGAAAGTGGTGGTGGTGGAAGACCTGATCTCTACGGGAAAAAGCAGCCTGGAAGTATGTCATGTATTAAGAGAAGCCGGACTACCGATTGAAGGCATGGTATCTATTTTTACGTATTCGTTCGACGTGGCAGCCAAAGCATTTGAAGAAGCCGGCGTGAAGTTCAAGTCGCTCACCAACTATCCAACGCTGATTAAGCTGGCAATGGAAAAAGGTATTGTCAGTCATTCCGATGAAGAAACCTTATTAAACTGGCGAAAGGATCCCGCCAACTGGCAAGGTTAACATTTCCTTCTATAATAATGTTTTATCTTTTCGGCTCAGAAAATTAACACCCCTATACTTAATCGTTTGCAGGATGAAAAAGTTGATCATATTACTTGGTTTAATAGCAGGCATCTCCTGGTCGGCTAATGCACAGGCAAAGAAGCCGGTAACCGTTACCATCAATACGCCTACCGTCCAGTGTGACCAATGCAAGAAAAACATTGAAAACTATATGAAGCGCGAAGAAGGCGTAACCAAAGTAAACGTCAACTACAAGTCCAAAAAGACTACCGTTACTTTTCTTCCCGATAAAACCAATATCGAAAACGTGAGAATCGGCATAGCCAATGCCGGATATGACGCGGACGACGAGAAGGCAAATGAAGATTCGTATAAGAAATTGCCCACCTGCTGCAAGAAACCGGAAGATCAGCAATAGCTGCATAATGTGCGGTAAGGATTAGCTTATAGCTATACATTCGCTCCAGTTCCGTATTTTTGCCAACCTGCATGGCCAAGGCAAATACAGATACTCCTTTGATGCAACAGCACCGGGCTATTAAACAAAAATATCCCGATGCAATATTGTTATTCCGCGTGGGCGACTTCTATGAAACCTTCGGAGAAGATGCAATACTCACTTCGAGGATCCTCGGCATTACGCTTACGAAAAGGAATAATGGCGGGGCCGCTTCATCGGAACTGGCCGGATTTCCTCATCACGCGCTGGATACTTATCTGCATAAACTCGTTAAGGCGGGTTACCGCGTGGCTATTTGCGACCAGTTGGAAGATCCGAAGCAGGCAAAAGGCATCGTCAAACGGGGTGTGACCGAGATGGTTACGCCGGGAGTCGCCACCAATGATAAGCTGCTGGAGCACGATCGTAATAATTTCTTAGCCGGTATCTATAGTGAAGAAAATAAAGCCGGTGTCGCCTTTCTGGATATCTCCACCGGCGAATTTTTTGTAGCGGAAGGCAACATGGAGTATGCAGATAAATTGTTGCAAAGCCTGAAACCTGCTGAAGTCATTTTCCAGAGAAGTTTTCAGAAGCAATTTAAAGAGCTCTTTGGTACTAAATTTTATACCTACGCGCTGGAAAACTGGATGTTTGACAAGACCTTTGCTATTGAAAACCTGCTGAAGCATTTCGGCACGCATTCCCTGAAAGGATTTGGGATTGAAAACATGTCGCTGGGCGTTATCGCAGCAAACGCCGTATTACATTATCTGAAAGATACCGAACATCCCCATCTTCAGCATATTACTTCTATCCAAAGGATTGACCAGGACGAACATTTATGGATGGACCGCTTCACCATTCGTAACCTCGAACTATTAGGCGCGGGCGCCGAAGGTGAACAGACCCTGCAAAAGGTAATGGACAGTACGGTGTCTCCTATGGGAGCTCGTTTATTAAAGCGATGGATCGTACTCCCGTTGAGAGATATCAGCCATATCAATGAACGACTGAACCTTGTAGAACACTTCATCAAAGAAACGGATCAGAGAAATCTTATCTCGCAACATATTAAACAAAGTGGCGACGTGGAACGATTGGCGGCTAAGATTCCCCTGCGAAAAATAAATCCGAGAGAAGTTAAGCAGATAGCTCGTGGGCTCAATCATATTCAGCAAATTAAAGAGGCGGGCACACAAAGTGACAACGAGTATTTAAAACGATTGGCCGATGCGCTGAATCCCTGCCAGTATATCGCCGAAAAGATCAATGAAGAGGTTATTGAAAATCCACCTGTGCAGGTCAACAAAGGCAATATTATCCGGGAAGGCGTGCATCAGGAATTGGATGAACTGCGACAAATAGCGACAGGCGGAAAAGAATACCTGCTGAAGCTGCAGCAAAAAGAAACCGAAGCTACAGGCATCACTTCCCTGAAAGTAGGATTTAATAATGTTTTTGGGTACTATCTGGAAGTCACCAACGCGCACAAGAACAAGGTACCGGAATCCTGGATACGGAAGCAAACGCTCACCAATGCGGAAAGATATATAACGCCGGAGTTGAAGCACTACGAAGAAAAGATCACCGGAGCAGAAGAAAAGATTCTGCAAATTGAAGCCGGGTTGTATGATAAGCTGTTGCTTGAATTGCAGGACTATATTGCACCCATCCAGGTAAACGGTAATATCCTGGCGATCCTCGACTGCCTGATTTGCTTCGCCAACAATGCATTAAGATACAAATACAGAAGACCCCAACTGCACGGCGGCCAGCGACTGGAGCTCACGGGCAGCCGGCATCCCGTAATTGAATGTAACCTGCCCCCGGGCGAACAATACATCCCCAATGATATCATCCTCGACCCGGAGGAACAGCAGATGATCATCCTCACCGGGCCCAACATGAGTGGTAAAAGTGCGCTGCTACGGCAAACTGCACTTATTACATTGATGGCCCATGTCGGCAGTTTCGTCCCGGCAGAGACTGCGCTCATTCCCATTACGGATAAAATATTTACAAGAGTAGGCGCTTCAGATAATTTAAGTGCGGGCGAATCAACCTTTATGGTTGAAATGAATGAGACCGCCAGTATTATCAATAATATCTCTGCCGGCAGCCTTATTCTGCTGGATGAAATCGGCAGAGGCACTTCCACTTACGACGGAATATCCATCGCCTGGAGTATTGCCGAGTTCTTACACAATTCTCCTTTTGCGCCGAAAACCTTATTTGCTACCCATTACCATGAGTTAAACGAGCTGGAAAACAAACTGCCACGGGTTAAGAATTACCATATCACAAACAAAGAAGTGGGAAATAAAATTATCTTCCTGCGTAAGTTGGCTCCGGGTGGCAGCACCCACAGTTTTGGTATACACGTAGCGAGAATGGCAGGGATGCCTCCCCTTTTAATCGAACGCGCCAATGCCATTTTAAAGCAACTGGAAACAAAACGCGGCGCACAGGATTCCGGAGGGCTAAATCAGTCCGTAAAACAACTTTCCGTACCCCAGGTGCAACTCTCCATCTTTGACGTACATACCGAAACTTTCCAACAAATGAGGCAAATCCTTGAAAACCTGGACATTAATCGCCTGACGCCCGTGGAAGCGCTGCTCAAGTTGAATGAAATCAAAAATCTCCTCAAATAGTTCATTCATCCTTCCGATAAGCACGCCCATCTAAAAAAATTGCCCTGATTAGCGTTTTCCAATATTTTCGCTACATGTTTACACCTATGAGCCGCTATGAAATTCGTACTGTATAAATATAAAGAAACACCTACCGGAAGACGATTTCTCTATCTACGTCATGTAGAAAAAGGGAAGCCCTCTTTTTCGGGAAGGGGGAGAGATGCGAAAAGGTTTTCACTATTGAAAGCACTGTTTTTGTCACTGGTATTTCGATTAGACTGGATTGACGAGAAATTTGTGAACAGATTTTAAGATTAGATTTCAAACTTCTCCGGCTGAGGGGTGCACTTATTGAGCAACCCATTCCCCCCTGCGCCCAAATCCAATTGCAATACTCAAACCGGCATGAATACGGTGCAAAGCCTTTTCACCCCTGTAATAACTTACCGTTTTATTTTCAAAAGCCAGATCCGTTACCGTCCGTTCATAATTTATCAACGCGTTATACGTCAGATAAGAAAGATTAGCCTTAATCCCGACAATAGTATTTAAACGATACATGACCGACATCTCGGGTCCGTATGTAAAGCCACTGCTTAAGCCTGAGAGAGACCGATAATCCAGCCTTAACATGGCGTTCGAATCCTTCTCTTTCAATATCTTGTAATAAGACTGTTGGGCCTTCAAATCTATACCGCCTATATAAAACCCCGGGATATAGGTAAATCGCTTTTTCTCTATTTTATAGGTTAATCCAAAGCTCCCGATAAAAATCTCGGAATCCTTTCCTGAATAAGACCCGTAGCTAAAAGCAGGGCTATAATAATAATAATAATCTCCGAATTGTTCTTCCACCATACGCTGCAGTACGTCTTTCCTGTTCCGGTTTTCATCGCCGGGCAAAACATAGATTTTAAGTTCAAGTCCAAGGTTATTTTTCAGGAACCAGTTTACGGTAAATGCATTGAGGAGTGGTCCTTTTTGATTGAAATTATTGAGTTGATCGATAAAGGGATCCACGTATAAATTATTCAGGAGAAAAGAATAACCTACTCCGTGGCTAAAAATCAATCGCTGCTTTCTTAACGGATTCTTCTGCGCCATCGCATGGGTGACAAAGAGACAACCCATTATCAGGATGATGTTTTTCATTTATCTCAATTCAATCATGTCCGTTTCTTTATTAAATATGCGGCCGTCCGACAATTCTATTTCAATTCTGAAACGATAGTTACCTTTTTGAACGGGCGGCTGAAGAAGCATTGTATTCAGCAATACCTCCCTGGGCTCATTATAGGTAAAAGTGGCGCCGCTTTGGCTGAGATAACCGGGAACCGTGGCGTAATGATCTGAACTCAGTATCCTGAAATAATCGCTGATCTCGCTGCCCGCCGGATATTCTGCGTCAAAATCATTCAACGTAAAAATGCGTAAATTGACCACACTGTCCCGCGGCAGGTATTGCGTACCGGCCTCGCATTTGCAGGAAAAAGCATAGGCGCTTTGAATAAAAAAAGAAAATGCGGGTTTTTGCCGGGCCGTGGCTTCTGTAGTCAGGATGATCCTGATTCCGTATGCATCCTTTGGGATTGGGTAATCGGAAGCGATAACAGGGTTTTGCCCCCGATTATCCAGGTTGAGCAAAACCATTCCCGTATGCGTATAGTTATAATACTTAGGAGCTTCACAATCGCAACAAGCCATCCACGTCTCTGCAATAACCAGCAGAAGCAACAGGAGGAAAACTTTTTTTAACTTCATATATTACCGGCAGTATTCAACAGAAGTTACGTCTTCCTGAAGCTCCCAGTTGGCTACAACAATATTTTTCTTCTTCTCTCCATCATCTCCCGCCAGGTGGTAAGGATGATTCCTTCCTTTTCAATAAACTGTTTTAGTTTGGGATCCATCATCGCCAGGTAGTCACCACGTCGGGTTGGCCCTGAATCAGAGATGTGTTTAAAAACTTCTGTTGTATTGGTGCAGTGCATGATAATCATCGTAATCCCCGGCTTAAGGGATTTCAATACGTCTATATATTTAGCGGTTTTATAGGCCTGCAATCGCTGATCATCAGCATAGATATCCGGAGAAGGCTTCCAACTGTAGCTGTCGTTATACAAGTCGTCTAATACGGGCAATCCTGCCTCCCATAATTTTTTGCCAACAGAACGCGCCATTTGCATATTAGCAGACGTATTCTTCAATTCCGCCGCTATCAGGGTATTATGTCCACCCGGAAACATGACGGGAATCTGATACTCGATTCCTACCTTAATATACCTTTCCATAAAAGCCGGCGAAGCAAAAATGGTTCCCATGTGGGAGTCGAGATGCGTGGGTTCAAATCCCATTGTTCTGGCCCGCTCCACCTGCGCCCTGATTTCCGTCTCCACCTCGTCAGCAGTGGCATGCTTCACCACATCTCCCACGCCCCTCCACATGGCGCCTTCCGAATCCGTTAAACCGGGTACCTGCGTCTTCCCGCTCAATGGTCCCCAGCGATAGTCTTTCCATTCTGCATTTAAGGTAAGGTGCAACCCGGCATCCAGCTTCGGATACTGCTTCAGGGCATGTACAAAACCCGGCACCCAAGGGCAGGGCATCATCACACTGCACGAGTTGGCAACGCCCTTTGTCATGGCTTCTAGCCCGCCAAGATTGGAATCATAGGACATACCCATATCATCCACGTGAAGAATAATCACCTTTGCTCCTTTGGGATATCCCAACTTTTCGGCAAAGGTGGACTCAGACTGGGCGATGGACAAATCCGACAACGTGAGCAGAAACAAAAGGGGGAAAACATATTTCATGATCCAATTTTTCATCAGGTGAATATATTTTGATGGAGAGACCGATGATAAAATAAAATACCCAAAATAATTCTTTGGGTATTCTCTTTTCGTTGCAAACGCTGAATTAAAACGCTCTATTTCTTTTCTTTATCTCCCAAAAAAGGTTTCAGTATATCTATTGGTATAGGGAATAAAGTAGTAGAATTATTCTCAGTAGCAATTTCCCGTAACGTTTGCAAATAACGAAGCGTCAGTGCACTGGGCTCATCAGACAGAATCTTCGCCGCATCCGCCAACTTCTGAGAAGCCTGGAATTCCCCTTCAGCCGCAATCACCTTACTCCTCCTTTCTCTTTCTGCCTCAGCCTGTTTTGCCATCGCCCTTTGCATTTCCTGAGGCAGGTCTATCTGCTTCACTTCCACGTTAGATACCTTAACGCCCCAGGGTTCTGTGTGCATATCAATAATTTGCTGCAGCTTGATATTAATCTTCTCCCGCTGAGACAGAAGGTCATCCAGTTCTGACTGACCCAATACACTTCGTAAAGTGGTTTGAGAAAACTGGGAGGTCGCCAGCAGGTAGTTCTCTACCGCCACTACCGCCTTTTGCGGTTCCACCACCCGGCAATATACAACAGCGCTCACTTTTACAGATACGTTATCCCTGGTAATAATATCCTGGGAAGGCACGTCCATCACCACTACACGAAGGCTCACCTTCACCATCTTATCTATCACGGGAATCAACAGGATAAGCCCCGGACCTTTTACGCCTTCGCCTCCAATCAAACGACCCAGCCGGAAGATTACACCCCGCTCATATTCGCGTAGAATACGAATAGAATTTGCCAAAATAAGTATTACGAAAACCAGCAGTACAATTAGACCAATGGGGAGTTGTTCCATAACTTGATTTTTAGTTTTATATTAATATATGCTAAACCTGAATCTTTTCTACAAATACTTTCAGATCCTTCATCTCCTTTATCCGCACCTTCTCGCCTTTTTGTATCAAACCGCCGACGGACTCCGCATTCCATATCTCACCGTCTACCATCACCCGGCCATAGGGATTGAGGGGACTCATGGCTTCACCTATGGCGCCGCTCAATCCTTCCCTACCCGTAACCACTTTCCGGGATTGGGCTCTGATACCCATCCCCACCACGAAGAGAAAAAATAAGGTAGTAACCGCCGTGGCAGAAAAAATAAGGCTCCGGGAAATCCGCGCCAACTCCAGACCCGAAGTGGTGCGTATCAGCATAATAGATCCCAACAGTACAGACACAATACCCCCTATCGTCAGGATCCCGTGACTGACGATTTTCATTTCAAGGATAAATAAGACAACACCAAAAATGATCAACGCCAGCGCCGCATAATTTACCGGGAGAGACTGCATGGAGTAGAAAGCCAGTATCAGGCTTATTACACCCACGATGCCCGGAATCATAGCTCCCGGGTTATACAATTCAAACATGATACCATACAAACCCAAAAGAAACAGGATATAGGCGACATTGGGATCACTGATAATATTGAGCAGTTTTTCCCACACACTCATACTATAAGCCTGCACCACCGCATTTTTCGTTTGTAAAACCTGTTCCTTAAAGGGTAGCAGTACCACCCTGCCATCTATTTGCTCCAGCAAATCTTTCTCAGATGATGCAATCAGGTCAATCACGTTTTCTTCCAGCGCTTCCTTTTCAGTAATGGATACGCTGTTTCTCACCGCATCTTCCGCCCATTCCAAATTACGGTTTCTTTTTTCCGCTATACTGCGGATAAAAGCGGCGGCATCATTGGTGGCCTTACTGCTCATAATACTGTCCATTCCACCCTGCATAGATACCGGATGGGCGGCGCCAATATTGGTGGCCGGAGCCATAGCGGCAATATGCGCAGCCATGGTGATAAAAACCCCCGCCGACCCTGCATGTGCACCTCCCGGAGCCACATACACGATCACAGGCACCGGAGACACCAGTAAATCACCCACTATAGCCCTCGTTGACGTTAAAAGTCCGCCGGGCGTGTTGAGCCGGATAATCAAACATTCATAGCTTTCTTTCTCCGCCCGGTCTATGGCATTGTGAATAAACTCCGCCGATGCGGGGTTGATGGCGCCCTCCACCTGTATGGACAATGCTTTCTGCCCCCACGACAAAGCCGGAATAAAAAGCAGCCAAAGTCCCGGA
>JACFNM010000603.1:1026-1679 GCA_019454915.1 Chitinophagaceae bacterium | reverse complement strand
CAAATGTCCAATGTTTCCGGGAGGGTAGCATTGTTCACCTTCATACTTACCGGTTTGGCTTCCCGGAGCATAGATTCGGTGTAGATAAACGTGTATCCGGTTTGTTTTTTGATCTCGTTAAATACTTTGGTTAAGGGGGCGTCCCTGACTTTCAGGGTAACGTTCTGCGAAACGGATTTTGCGGATATCTGCATGCAGCAGACCAGCATTAAAACGGTCATGAGTTTCATAATCCTCATTGTTTTGGCAACAGATCGCGGTGAAAATATTTGCGACCGATATAAAGCATTTAGCATAACTTCGTGCTGCCTGTCTCACCGGCAGGCGTGGTTGAGTTGATGAATGAATAAGACAATTTCCGTTGTTGTATATCTAATATTGACTCTTCCATCCGGCCAGCTCCCGTTCCAGGGGATCTGGCTTTTTTGTAAAGTCAATTTGAATAACCATATCAGGGATCTGCATAGAAAGCAAATACGTTCATATCTGATAATCTTTTTACGGTGTAACTACAATTACCCCTTCTTCCATTGTAAAATGTACCGCCTTTGTGGCTTCCAGCATCTCTAACAGGGTGGATACATTGGTGTTTTTGGAAACCTCCACATAAAATTTTTCTTTCACCGGTTTCCTGAAAACAACTTCTACATTGT
>JACFNM010000603.1:0-1016 GCA_019454915.1 Chitinophagaceae bacterium | reverse complement strand
ATACCTGTCGCATAATGGCTTCAATGCCGGCTCCGTTGAAGGAAAACAGGTTCTCTTTCCAGGCCATCACTTCATTCAGATCAACCGATTCAGAGAGGGTAATAGCTCCGTTTTGTGTAACCTGTGCCTGCTCTCCGGGCCGGATTATTTTTGGCCGACTGATATTTTCAGCGGTAGCAACACTCACGCTTCCTTCTAAAAGCGTTACGTCCAAAGAGCTTTCGTCGTCGTATGCTTCCACGTTAAAGTGAGTACCCAACACTCTGACCTCCGTCTCATCTTTGCTTACAATAAATGGCTTTGCCGGGTTGTGCGCCACCTCAAAATAAGCCTCGCCGTCTAACTTCACCTTCCGCTCTTTTCCGTTAAAAGCCACCGGGTAGGTGATGGCGCTGGCCGCATTCAGCCATACCCTGGTACCGTCCGCAAGCGTGAGACTGATCACCCTGCTCCCCCGTGGATTAGTCAGGGTATTGTATCCTGCTTCCCCGCCGACTCCCTTATAAGCGATCTGGCCATCCGCGAGTTTTACGATGTCCACCGCTCCCTGCTGTACGATCGTTCCGTTGCCGGCGCTATCTATAACAACCACCTGTCCGTTAGCCAGTGTGAGTACAGCATTGGCTGATGAGGGAGGTGCAATGTCAACGGCATTCTGCAATTCCGCCTTTACGAGCTCTGCCTGATCTGCCGGTTTCTGAATTTTCCAAAAATAGTATCCTGTTCCCAACAGCAGCGCCACAACTGCCGCTGCTGCCCAGCGGACCGGAAACATCTTCCGAACCTTGGTATCAGGAGGTATCCCGCGTTTCTTTTCTTCAATTTTATGATACAGCGTTTCCCAGTTCACTGCCGGAGTATTGTGCTCTGCTTCCTGCTCATACATGATGTTTTCGATATGCTTGCGGATAATGTCTTCGTCTTCGCTGAGATTGATCAGATCAAAAAGCTCCTGTTCTTCCTTAAAGGATATCTTTCCTTCTGAGTAAAGTCGTAACAATGCTTCTATTTTTTCT
>JACFNM010000602.1 GCA_019454915.1 Chitinophagaceae bacterium | reverse complement strand
CTTCTTCCGCTGGTTACTAAATCCATGAATTCGGCAAGCGAGTATTTATTTTCCACGCCAATCAATCCCGGATAATCTCCGCCGCCCTGACGTTCCGGACCGTGGCAACTCATACAATGTGTATGGTACAAGACTCTTCCTGCTTCAAGATTCGTTTTCTTTGTTTTAGTATTTTCTTTTTCTTTAACCAGGTTGAGTACCCATGCCATCTCATTGGCATTGACATAAAACATTTCAGATTGAGGATCAAATGCACCGCCACCCCATTCTCCACCGCCGTCATATCCCGGAAAAATCAATGTTCCTTTTTCAGTGGGCGGCGTAAACATACCTTCATATCGAAGTGAGGAAAAACGATTTTTAATATCCTGGCGGGATGTGCTATCCACTAAATCATTTAGATCGTTCCCTGTCAGAACCTGCCTCGAAAAAGGTTTCGGAAGTAAAGGCACCGGTTGTGTAGCACTCAGTTTTTCACCTGTCGCAGCATCATCCGTAGCAACGCTTTTCTCTTCAACAGGAAAAACAGGCTCGCCGGTATCCCGATCCAGTACAAATATCAACCCGGTTTTAGTGGTCTGTATGACCACATCTATTTTCTTCCCTTCACGGGTTATGGTTGCGAGTCCGGGCGCTGAAGACACATCCATATCCCATACATCATGACGAACGGTTTGATAATGCCAGATTCGCTCGCCGGTCTGAGCATTTAGGGCAATGATACAATTCCCAAACAATCCGTCTCCCAATCTCCGCCCGCCATAAAAATCATTAGTGGGATTTCCGGTTGTAGCGTAAAGAATGCCCCGCTGCTCATCCAGGCTAAACCCCGCCCAGCTGTTGGTACTCCCCATTTTTAAATAGGCGGTAGTATCTTCCCAGGTCTCATAACCATATTCCCCGGGATAAGGTACGGTATGGAAAATCCATTTTTGCGCCCCCGTCCTGATGTCAAAACCCCTGATATGCCCCGGAGTATTTCCACTCACCAATCCACTCACGAAAAATAAATCTTTATAGATCATGACAGGCGAAGTAGGCGCCACAAATAATTCATCAGGGTTGCGATCCAATCCGAATCGCAGATCAATACCTCCTTCGGTTCCAAATTCCCGGATCAACTTCCCATCTTCCGCATCCACCTGAAAAACGATCGGGCCAACCGTATATATAATTCTTTTAGCCTCCCCGTCGGCCCAATAGGTCACGCCGCGATTCATATTGATGTTGCGCAGGTGCCACCGGGGGTTGACAATGGAATCTGCCGGATCAAATTTCCAAATCTCCTCTCCCGTGTCTGCCTTCAGGGCAAATAGTTTCATTTTAGGCGACACACCGTAAAGCACGCCGTCTATAACGATTGGATTACATTCCATCACACCATAATTCTCTTCGTTATTATTTTCCGAGTGATAGATCCAGACCGGCTGAAGGCCTTTTACGTTTAGCGTATCAATCTGACTTAACCCTGAATAGTTGATGCTTTCTTTCGAACCCCGTGTTACCGGCCAATCTGAATAGTCGTTGGAATGACTGGTACAGGACATGAGAACACTCACTACTATAAGAACAAGAAAACACGTAATAAACAGACTGCCAATTCTCATAAAAGACCACTATGGTTATTTAGTAAAATTTAAATCCAGGAAGTCAGACTCTTTTTTTGATTCTCCTGTGTA
>JACFNM010000068.1:5155-15279 GCA_019454915.1 Chitinophagaceae bacterium | reverse complement strand
GCCGGCTTCCCGATATGAGACGAACGAATCGTATTGACTGCTGTTAATTTTCTTAAACCTTCTGTCAATTGAGCCAAATCTTCACTGCTATCCGGATTTTTAAGCCAGAAAAAAACATGATGGACAAAAATTCCTTTTTCGTTCATAATCAAGTATTTTTTATGCAAGCGCAATTTATTCGATTTTCTCCAGCCAGTCAGCAATCCCTTTGCTTATCTTTTTTCCAACGGATTTCCCGCATTTCTGATTTAGGATGAGGTATTCATCTTGTCTATTGCTTAAAAATGTCCGTTCAACGAGGAAGTTGGGATTCGATGGCGGACCGTTTAATCCAAAATTAAAACTTCCCTATCACCCCAGCCGTTGCTTCTTGAGGTCAGCTCTTTGATTTTACAAAGTTCTTATACATTCATCCCATCATTCAGTAACGTTCATTTCCATACGTCCGTGATCCCGCACGTGCGGGACCGTGGTAAACCAATTAGCTTTCATCCCATCTCTCCGCCGCATTTACATCCCGTCCTTCCGTGTAATCTTTGGCTTTAGCTTGTTTGGCAACCTTATCCAAACGATTATGCCTGATGCGATTCGTGTTCCTCGGAGCAGAACTTTGCCTACGGCTTTCCGCCCCGGCGGACAGGCTCTTCAGATTCCACCTCACGATTGACACCCTTGCCTTCAGCTAATGGTTGGCGATTACAAACTCCATAGTGGACTTTCACCACTAAGTTATTTACCATGCACGGCACACAAAAGAAAACCGGAAGCATTACTACCTCCGGTTTTCATGGTTAATGAAATTAATAAATCTTTCTATCCAAAAATACCGCCTTTTTTAAGGGTTACCGTCCCTTCTCCTATCTTGAAACCATTCTGATACACTTCCACTTTATAGGTACCGGGCTCATACTTATCGGTTTGTCTCAAATCAAAACTTACATTTTTCCGCTTCCCCTGTTCGTAATCTATAGAAACCTTATTGGTAAATTCCTTATCGCCGTCTTCTCTGGTGTTGACCGTCCCCGAGCCTAATCCTTCTTCTTTAACCACCTTACCTTCCGGATCGATTACGATAACATACAAATCCTTGGTTCCGCTCACGGAAAGCCGGTTTTCAACGTCAAAAGACACCCGGAGTTTGTCCGCCTTTTTGGCCTTGGCAGTTACTTTCTCCTTACCACTTTTCTTCTCATTGATAGCAGCCAGTTGAAAATTGGCGGCATTCAACGTAGACCCTACATCCACTTTATTGCTCAGGTCTTTATTTTCAGCTACTTTGGTGTCCAGCGTCTGGGTCAGCTCCTGTTTCTCCTGCTTAAGTTGCTCTTTGTCAGCCGTCAATTGCCGGTTCTCACCCTGTAGTCTTTCAATTTCCTGAACATATTCCTCTATCCGCCCGTTGAGTTGATTGATTAACCTGCGTGCCTCGGCTAAATCAGCCGCGCTGGCGTTTTGCCTGCTAATCAATGTTTTAATCCTGTTCCGCATGGTGGCGACATCTTTGTCTCGCGTTTTAACAAGACTGTCTAGTTTAGCATTTTCGGACGTCATTTTATCCAGGCGAATTTCTGCGGCCTGGTAATCCGTTAATAATTGGTTTCTGACAGAATCCAGTGACGCATACTGCACGTCTTTTTGCTGAATTACTTCCTTGGTTTTACTTTTATCATAGATTATGTAACCCCATGTTCCTAATAATGCCGCAATTAAAACACCGTAAATAATACCACGGTTGTCTTTTTTAGGCATCTGCGATTGGCTGGAAGCAGAGGGATAATTTGAAGTGCTCATATTGGTTTATTTTTATTGATTTTTAACAATTTTAATAAATGCTGGGTCAAATAAACTTAACAAATTTACTGGTTATTGACATAGAAACTGTTCCCGGAGCGCCTGATTTTCAACGGTTATCAGAACCCTGGCAGGAACTCTGGCAGGACAAGATTTCCAAAATCATGCCAGAAAACACTACGCCTACGGAGTACTACCTTCAAAAAGCGGGTATTCTGGCTGAGTTCGGTAGAATCGTCTGCATATCTACTGGCTTCTTCTATAACGATTTAAACAATAATTTATGTTTTAAACTGAAATCTTTTAGTGGAGAAAATGAGGTGGAGCTTCTTCAATCCTTTTCACAATTGCTGGACACTTTCCGCAGCAAAAGAGGAAATTTTTACATTGCCGGCCATAATGTAAAAGAATTCGACATCCCTTACATTTGCAGAAGGATGATCATTCAAAACCTTCCCTTACCTGAAAGCCTGCAATTGAGCGGTAAAAAGCCATGGGAAACGAACCTCGTGGATACGATGGAACTATGGAAGTTCGGAGATTACAAAAATTATGTCTCTCTGAAACTGCTTGCCGGAGTGTTAGGGATTGACACTCCAAAGGATGATATTGACGGAAGTATGGTGAGAGCGGTTTATTATGAGGAGAAGAATTTACCGAGGATAGTGATTTATTGTCAGAAGGATGTGATAACGGTTGCGAACATCCTGCTTCGATTCAGACAACTACCATACCTGAAAAAAGAGAATATCATCATTACGGACTAAAAAGCAGATTCTGGAAATGATGACGGAGAATTCAATTTAATCATAAATAATGATGAGTGTTGAAAAGATACTGGCCGACTGGAAACAAAAAAAATACGAACTGGTTTACTGGTTGGAGGGAGAAGAGAATTTTTTTATTGACCAGTTGGTGCACTTTGCCGAACATAAAATCCTCACTGAGTCTGAAGAAGGCTTCAATTTGACCATATTCTACGGAAAAGATGCTGACTGGACAGAAGTGGTGAACGCGTGCAGACGATATCCGGTTTTTGCAGATAAGCAGGTTGTGATATTGAAAGAAGCACAGCAAATGCGCGATCTGGACAAATTGGAAGCGTATATTGAAAACCCTGTGCCCTCCACCCTGTTTGTTGTAGCGCATAAAGAAAAAAAGCTGGATGGGCGAAGTAAATTATCCAGGGTACTAAAAAACAGGGCCGTTCTGTTTAGCACCAAGAAATTGTACGAAAGTCAATTACCCGACTGGGTATCTAATCTCGTGCAGAATCTGGGCTACTCCATCTCACAAAAGGCCGTAATGTTACTGGTGCAGCATATTGGCAACGACCTCAGCAGGATCAACAGTGAAGTTCAGAAATTACTGCTTAATATAAGCGACCGGAAATCTATCACTGAAGAAGATATAGAACGGTACGTGGGCATCAGTAAAGAATACAATGTTTTTGAATTGCAGGAAGCCATGCTAAAAAAAGATTTGGGAAAGTCCATCCGGATTATTCAATACTTTGAGTCGAACCCCAAAGCGGGACCACTGCCCATGGTACTTGCTTCTTTGTATAATTTTTTTAGCAAAGTGTACCAGTTGTTTGGCATATCATCCCGCGATGAGAACACCATCGCATCAGTCATTGGTGTACGACCATTTTTTGTTAAAGATTATCTGAACGCGCAAAAAAGATATGGCTATGCGGGGATAGAAGAGGCGCTTCTGCTGCTGCACGAATATAATCTGAAAGGAATTGGAATAAACAATTCCGGAACGGAAGACGCTTCCCTGCTAAAGGAACTGGTTTGGAAAATGGTACAATAAGCTACCTCAATAAATGAAAACAGGGCATACTTCTTAACGAAATATACCCTGTAGAAAAAGATGTTCTGAGCAGGTAACTTGTAACTTACCGTTCGGGTGGGGGCGGTGGTAAGGTAATCTTACTCTGCGGATGAGTATTTCCGTTATGACAGGTAATGCAGGTAATAGCAGCAGGTTGCTGAGCACCTGCATGGTCAAAGTATTTTTTATTGATTTTGGCGGTCATACGCATCATTTCGCGAGCAACGTTTTTCTCTGGTTTCTCATCACTGGAAAAGTCCAGCTTTTTCGGATCCGTCTTAGCAGGCGCATGGCAATACCCGCACTTTACGCCCAAAGAAACATTAAACCCTTTCATGATTTTTTCCAGCTCTTCATGACTTATATCTTTGGGAAGAACCTTCAGGTTAGGCTTAGAACCCTTGTCCTTGTTGGTTGTAGCAGCAACTCCAATTAGTAGAATAAACGCCAGAGATACCACTGTCAAAAGCTTTTTCTTGTGCAACTGATACATAGTGTTTGAATTTTCTGTTAAAGTATCGTTTTCTTTATTATCAGCCAATTTTATTTTTGGGAATGGAAAACAACTAATCTGATCTTTGTTCTGAATACGTAGATAAATAACCGAAATCATGATAAAAGACAAAATTCTTGTTATTGGCGCTTCGGGTCAGATAGGTGTTGAACTGACGCTGGCGTTAAGAAAGATATACGGAAATAATCAGGTAGTCGCTTCTGACCTTCGGGAGGAAAATGAATTGCTTCGGGGAACGGGCCCTTATGTTTCACTTGATGTGATGAATAAAGAGATGTTGCACGTGCAGGTAATCAGGCAAAATATTACGCAAATTTATTTATTGGCCGCTATCCTGTCCGCCACCGGCGAAAAAAATCCGGGACTTGCCTGGCACTTAAATACGCAGAGCCTGCTGAATGTTCTGGAGATAGCCCGGGAGGAACAGATTCAAAAAGTATATTGGCCAAGTAGTATCGCGGTATTTGGACCCACATCACCGAGACAATTGTGTCCGCAACAAACCATTATAGAGCCGGTTACCGTTTATGGCATCAGCAAATACGCCGGCGAATTCTGGTGTAATTATTATCACCATCGCTTCGGCGTTGACGTAAGGAGTTTAAGATACCCGGGTTTAATAAGCTACAAATCCTCGCCCGGAGGCGGAACAACGGATTATGCCGTTGAGATTTATAAGGAAGCCTTGGAACAAGGAAACTATACGAGTTTTCTATCCGCAGATACCTCTCTGCCCATGATGTATATGCCCGATGCTATACGGGCGACCATTGAATTGATGGAATCTCCTGCCGATAAGATTTCTATCAGGACTTCCTATAATCTTGCAGCCATTAGCTTTTCGCCCAGGGAAATAGCCGATGAGATCAAGAAGCACATACCTAACTTCACTATTCGCTATCAACCCGATTACAGACAATCCATTGCTGACAGTTGGCCACAAAGCATAGACGACAGCCGGGCAAGAAAAGACTGGAACTGGAAACATCAGTATAATCTACCGGAAATTACCGCCGATATGCTGTCAAATCTTGCGGAAAAATAATTTAGTACATTTAAAGGAATTGGATGATAGAGAAAATGAAAAAGATAAAATGGATATTAGCTCCGCTATTGCTGCCTCTGCTCGCTTCCGCGCAAGGACAGGAGAAGTTATTGAACGGACAGTGGCGGGGAGAGCTTCTGCGATCAGACAACCAACGTATCGTCTTTAATTTTGAAGTACATCAATCTGCCGGTAAGCTTGGTATCACGCTCCGAAATGCAGAAGAACGTTTGGCGGTTGATGAAATTGAAACAACGAAGGATTCCATTTTTATTAAGCTTCCTTTTTTCGATAGTGAGTTCAGAGCCGCTTTTTCGCAAAAAGATAGATTACAGGGAAGCTGGATAACACATCTTGCAGACAAAGACGCTGTTATGCCTTTTGTTGCTATATATACCGGTAAAAAGTACGAGCGTTTTAAAGCGGTGAATAAGAAGCCAGCAGGAGACATATCCGGCCGTTGGGCGACCTCTTTTATAAATCCGGCCAATGGGAAAGAAACAAAGGCGATAGGTGTTTTTAAGCAGAAAGGCAAAAAATTAACAGGCTCCTTTATTACACCGTCCGGTGATTACCGGTACCTCGAGGGCGTAGTGGATGGAGATTCTTTAAAATTTTCGGGTTTCGACGGAGGCTATGCCATCTATTTTACGGCCCACATCCGGAATAATAATCAAATTGATGGAGGTAAATATTATTCCGCTAACGGGCCCTTACCCAGAACCTGGACTGCGGAGAGAGATCCTCTGGCTGAATTACCGGACAACCTCTCCGCTACAAGACTAAAATCCGGCGCATCTCCGAGGTTGAGCTTCACTTTTCCCGATACGGATAGAAATTTAATTTCCATCAATGATGCCCGTTTTAAGAATAAAGTTGTACTGGTACAGGTACTGGGGTCCTGGTGTCCTAACTGCATGGATGAATCCGTTTTTTTGAATGAAATCTATTCAACGTATTCGCGGAATGAGGTAGAGATAATCGGATTAGCTTACGAGCGCTCTGCCGATTTTGACCGGTCAAAGCAAAGTGTACTCAATTTTATGAAACGCCTTCATGTTGAGTATCCTGTTCTGTTGACTTCAGTAGCGGCAAACGACCCCGAGAATGCGGAAAAGACCTTGCCTCAGCTTGATAAAATATTAATATTTCCTACAACTGTTTTTATTGACAGGAAAGGAGAGATTCAAAAAATTCTTACCGGATTTAATGGACCCGGAACCGGAGCGGAATATGATAAACAGAAAAAACTGTATAAAGATATCATTGAAGGACTTCTCAATCGGTGATGATGCAGTCTAATGAAAAAGAAAAGACCGAAAGAAAAGATTTTCACTTTTACTTCCGGCCTTTATTGAATGGAGTAATTGGCTCTTATTGCTTCAATAGTTTAATTACGTCAAAGGTGCCGTCCCTGTTTAACACTTGCAATATATAAATACCGTTTGGAACAGAATAAACAGGCAAGATATAGACACCTGACTGAGTTTGAGCCGGTACATACTTCAACACCGTTTGACCGTTAGCGGCGATTAGATTAATTTGCGCCAATTCCTTTCCACTCTGAATATGTACCTGGTCGCGGGCGGGATTGGGATACACTTTTATTACCGCTTGATTTTCCCCGCACGATATCCGAACCGCTTTTACGTCAGAACTTGTTGATTTGTTATTGAAATCCACCTGTCTGATTCGGTAGTAGTTCGTTCCTTCCACGGGGCTTTCATCTGTAAACTGATAGGCTTTTGTTGAGAAGCTATAACCTGCAGCCTCTACCCTGCCGATTGATTCAAAATCTGAACCGTTGACACTACGCTCTACTACGAAATGGCTATTGTCTTGTTCCATACCAGTTTCCCATTCCAATAAAGCCTTACATGCTTTTGCTGTTACGTTAAAACTGTTGAAGGTCGCAGGCAATATAATATTCTGAATACTGCCTATTGCTATAGCCGTTATAGTTGTTCCTCCGGGTATCACCCCTGAAAGCAGGGAGCCTTTGGTAAGCCCGGTCGCACCGGTGGTACCCAAAGGGATCCATTCATTGTTGCCAATATCATATCCGGCTAATCTCAAATCAGATGCGGCGGCCCCAACCAGTATTCCGTCCAGATTTGGTATAGATACTGTAATAGTCTGATCTTCGGTAAGGGCTTCTGCCCCGATGTATCCGGGATCTGAAGGATTCGGTTCCGTAGCATCAAGATAATGCCAGTCCCAAAAGCCAACAGGTACAATTGATTTTAATCCGCCCGCCAGGAACCCCGAGCCAGTAAGGTTAATAGCACCCTGGGTTGGATCTAATGTGGTACCCGGATCCCCGTCTACCCATCCCACAGTCAGTAAATAATAGCCATCCACAAAAACACCCTGCCGTTTTAACGGATACACCGATTCTCCGTTACCTACCGGGAAAGTGAATTCACCGCCATGTCCATGATCGGCACTATCCACATCCGAACGAGGATAATTAACTTCACTGACGAAGCCATCCACGTGTTGGGCATCCGATAAACCACCGTCATAAAAGGAACTATTTACAAACACAATTGATCCTTCTACCGGGCTATGTCTGTCCGTAGTAGTTATCCCATTATTAAAATACAGTTTACCTCCGACAATAATGCCCCCAGACACATCTCCATACTCATCGTATTCTCCCATTCTCGTATTGGATATTTTCATCAGATTCCCCGATCCGTTGTTGAAGTAAACGGTATCAAATACTATAATAGCCTCGTCGCCGTCAATCTCGTTAGTACCTTGAAAAAGGAAATAATCGCTATTATCGCCCGACTTTCCCCAGAGATCAGGAATCGATCCGGCATTAAACTGAGTGAGCCATCCTCCAACCACGTCAAAAATACCATAGACATGATTATATTTAACCCCTCCCAACCTATAGGTATAACCACTAACCATAGTGCTGCTATATCCGGTCTGATCAGTATGTTCTCCGGGCGACATATTGCCCGGAGGAATCTGGTATTGAGCCGCAACCTGTGCGACAAAAATCAGTGACGCAATAAAAAGTAAAGTTGACCTCATGTACAAGGATTATTTTGCCTCTCTGGCAATAAAAAAATAAAAACTAAAATTATTCCAAAGGAAATCTTGAATTATCTTAAGGAATTTCAGAGGAGCCTTTTCAGGAGGATTACAAAGGGGCTTGCCGAATAGGATTTGGCTCTCGTGACTTACGTGCTTAATGTATTATTGTGTGAAGATACTAATCTTCTGCAATCAAAAAATATCCTGGACCAAAATTATGACGGGATTAGCAATTTTATCGCCCTGCTACCCTGCATAAACGACACACCACAACACTCATGACCCCTCTCGGATCATTTAACAAACTGACTTTCAATCAAATACTAATCCATCTATTTTAGTTACCAAATGATAAAAAAACAGCAGTATCCGCTTCTGACAATGTTCCTTCTATTATTGTAGTATTATTAAACACCAGTACCGAAGAAAGTCTACAATTGCCGTTAATTATTTACTATATTATTGCTAACAATTACGACTTTCTCCACGGGCGGATTATTATCCTGTAACGCTTTTTCTCCTTTTGTTTGATACAACTCTGCTAATGTGGGCGCAATCACCAGCGCTACAATTGACATCAGTTTAATCAAAATATTCATAGACGGTCCGGAGGTATCTTTGAAAGGATCCCCAACGGTATCACCGGTGACTGATGCTTTATGCGGCTCCGATTTTTTATAAAAAGTTTCTCCATTTATTTCAACCCCTTTCTCAAAGGACTTCTTTGCATTATCCCAGGCACCGCCGGCATTATTTTGAAAAATGCCCATTAAGACACCACTAACGGTAGCGCCGGCGAGAAACCCTCCTAAGGCTTCGGGCCCAATTAAAAACCCGATAATCAGCGGAGAAACAATAGCAATAGCCCCCGGCAAAAGCATTTTTTTGATAGAAGCTTCTGTGGATATAGCGACGCATTTTTCATATTCGGGCTTACCGGTACCTTCCATGATGCCGGGAATATCCCGGAATTGCCGGCGAACCTCTTCCACCATACTCATTGCTGCCTGTCCAACTGCACGGATGGCAAGAGAAGAGAAAATAAAAGGAATCATTCCTCCAATAAAAAGAGCAGCTAATACTTCCGCTTTATAGATATTGATTCCGTCAATACCTGCAACCCCCACAAACGCCGCAAATAGGGCCAGTGCTGTCAACGCTGCCGAAGCGATAGCGAATCCTTTTCCGGTGGCTGCCGTTGTGTTACCCACCGCATCCAGCACGTCTGTTTTTTCACGAACCTCTTTGGGCAGTTCACACATTTCTGCAATACCCCCTGCATTATCGGCGATAGGTCCGAAAGCATCAATAGCCAACTGCATGGCAGTAGTTGCCATCATCCCCGCCGCAGCAATAGCCACCCCGTAAAGGCCGGCAAAAGCATAGGAACCCCATATGCCTCCAGCTAAAACGAGAATAGGTAAAAAAGTAGATTCCATACCAATTGCCAACCCGCCGATTACATTGGTTGCATGTCCTGTTGATGACTGCCGGATGATGGACAATACCGGCCTCTTACCCATGGCCGTATAAAACTCAGTAATAATACTCATCAAAGCACCCACAACCAGTCCTACGCCTATAGCTCCGAGCACGCCCCATTTGGAGAATTCCTGTCCGCGCAAAGTCATGGTTTCAGGCAAAATAAAATATACCAGCCCGATTGATGCCAGGGCTGTCAAAATAATAGAACCCCAGTTGCCCATATTAAGCGCTTTCTGTACATTCTCGGTATTGATTCCGGCTGCATCACTCACTTTTACAAACCAGGTACCCACAATCGAAAACACAATTCCAACGGCTGCAATCATCATCGGAAGCAGAATGGGAGCCATTCCTCCGAAATTGTCCTGGGAAATCGTTTCCTGACCCAGTACCATCGTT
>JACFNM010000068.1:0-5145 GCA_019454915.1 Chitinophagaceae bacterium | reverse complement strand
GCCAAAACCGTTGCCACATAAGACCCAAACAGGTCCGCGCCCATTCCGGCCACATCACCCACATTATCACCCACATTATCAGCAATAGTTGCCGGGTTACGGGGATCGTCTTCCGGAATACCGGCTTCTACTTTCCCTACTAAATCCGCCCCTACATCGGCCGCCTTGGTATAAATACCGCCTCCTACACGAGCGAACAGAGCAATGCTCTCAGCCCCCAGGGAGAACCCCGTAAGTACTTCGATGGATTTTAGCATCAACAGTCCATATTCAGGCGAATCGGGAGAAACACCACTAACAAAACTCATGTAAAGAATAATGAATACGCTGCCCAGTCCGAGAACAGCCAAGCCCGCTACTCCCAAGCCCATCACGGTGCCTCCCGTAAAAGACACGGATAAAGCTTTACTCAGACTCGATTTAGCGGACTGTGCTGTACGTACATTACTTTTTGTGGCTATACGCATCCCGATATATCCAGCGGCAGCGCTGAATACGGCTCCGGCAATAAAGGCGACAGCTATGGACCAGTGGGAGTGAGGATTCGACTGCGCCATTATTCCTAATAATATAGCCACCACCACTACAAAATAGCCTAATATTTTCCATTCGGCTTTCAAAAAAGCCATCGCTCCTTCACTAATATAATTGCTGATTTCCTTCATGCGTTCGGAACCCGCATCCTGCTTAACTACCCAGTTGAATTTATAATAAGTATATAATAGTCCAAGTAAGCCCAGAGCGGGTACGAGATAGAACAATTTATCCATAAGTGAAAAATTCTGGCATGTTAACGATTGTTATATTCGATTTTTAGGACGGCAAAAATAGGGGATTCAGGCTGAAAAACACTATTAAACTTAAATTATCGCCTGTTTCAGACGCCTGAACGCATCCGGCAAAAATTCGATAATATCTCCTGCCGTTAAAGAAATCTCCGAGCCGGACGCCGAAGCTATATCTCCCGCTTCCCCGTGAAGATAAACGCCGGATAGAACGACCTGTTCAGGATCACTGTTTTGAGCATATAAGCCCAGCAATATACCGGTGAGAACGTCACCGCTCCCGGCCGTTGCCATACCCGGGTTTCCCGTTGGGTTAAAATAACCCTTCCCGCCGGGAGTAGCAATAAAAGAATAATGGCCTTTTAGAACAATGTAACATTGCAACTGCTTTGCCCATTCCAGAGCCTTTTCCAGTCGTTCAAAGTCATTCACGGAGCTACCAAACAACCTCTCAAATTCTTTGGGATGCGGAGTCAGAATACTACCGGGCGGTATACCGGAACATAAGTCTCGGCGACGCGACAGCAGATTCAAACCATCAGCGTCAATAATCAGTCTTTCTGGTTTTTTTTGAAAAAGCGCCCGTAACACGCCAATGCTACTGTCGTCCTGACCCATCCCCGGCCCAATAGCATAAGCGTCAAATGAATCTCTTACAGACAGGGAGGTAAGATTACGTTCTCCGGCGTCAGTGACACACATCGCCTCGGGGACGGCGGTCTGTAGAATGGAGTAGCCGCAAGCGGGTATATAAGCGGTTAGTTTACCCGCGCCGCTTCGCATGCAGGCACGCGAACTTAAAACGACGGCGCCCATCATACCATAACTCCCCCCTATTAATAAAGCGTTTCCATAATTTCCCTTGTGGGAAAAAGCGTTACGTACAGGTAAAAATTTCTTAATGGATTCTTCTTCAATGATTTCGAAATCGGAACTGGTGTCCTCATAATACCGGGGGTGCAGACCGATATCCATGATTTGCACATCCCCCATATAAGGCGCATTCTCAGGGAGCAGGAACGCTAATTTCTTTATCTGGAAACTTAGCGTGAAATCTGCCTTCACAATAGCATTGCCTGCCGAACTCTTATCAGCAAATAGCCCGCTGGGCATGTCAATGGAAATGACTCTTGCTTTAGAACGGTTTATTGTATCTACGAGAGATTGGGATAAGTCTTCCAAAGGGCGGTTTAGCCCATAACCGAAAAGCGCGTCAATAACAATATCCGAACTATGAATTTGGGGAAATCCGTTTTCATCTTCCAGTAGTTCAATCTGGTTGGTTAATGCCTGCAGCCTTTCTAAATTGGTAAGAAAATCTCTGGAATGCGTTGCAGAGGGAGAGAGAATATAAACCTGTACTGTGTACTGCTTTTGAATTAATAACCGGGCAATTGCCAACCCGTCACCGCCATTATTCCCCGGTCCGCAAAGCATTAAAAACCTGCTTTCACCCCGCATGTTGGTCAATATCCATTCACAACACTTCGACGCGGCTCTTTCCATCAGTTCAAGGGAAGCAACCGGTTCATGCTGGATCGTATATTGATCCCACTTTCTGATTTGCTCAGCAGAAAACAGCTTCATATTGCAACTTGAGAGGGTAAAGGTAGGAATTTAGTCTTCAGTATCTTCCTCCGTTTCATAGTCCCCGAAGGCCGGATAAAGCTTTCTGGCCTGGTATATGTTTCGGTTATACTTATTGCCCAGGATAATAATGGTCGCGGAATCTTTAAGGATGCGGGCAAACACCGTGTTATTACCATGCCACCAGCCGTTATGAAAGATAATTTTTTCCTGATTGGGGTAATCCAGCATTCTCCACCCCAGCCCGTAATTCTTAATTCCCTTCTTTTCATGACTATAGCCGGTGTATGCGGAATCTAAGGTGGAGGGGTTGAAAAGATTACCATAGCTGAGCGCAGTTTCCCACTTCAGCAAATCACGCACAGTACTGTATATGTTCTTATCGCCATAGACGGCATCGAGATATGTAAATGCTTCCCGTTGATTTCTATAATTATAAGAAGGCAACGCCCGGGCCGAATCCGCCATGGTAAAAACATAGCTGTTTGTCATCCCCAAGGGTTCGAAAAACGTCTGGTTGATGAATTGAGGATAGCTAAGACCGCTTACTTTTTCAATAACCAGGGCCAACAGGGCATAATTGGTGTTACAGTAATTGAATGACCGATCGGGAGCTCCGACCGGCAAACTCTTTCTTTTTGTAATCAGGAATTGGAGTACATCTTCATTGGTAACGATTTCCCGCCTATCCCATCCAAACTGCTCCATTACATGAACGTAATTGGGCAATCCACTTCGATGATTCAGTAATGTTTTTATGGTAACTCCTTTATAGGGGAACTCGTTCAGATACAGGGAAGCTTCGTCATCGAGGTTTAATTTTCCTTCCTCCCACAGCTTTAATATCCCCATCGCCTTAAAAGTCTTTGAAACCGAGGCAAGATGAAGCGCGCAATTAGGATTAAGGAGTTCCCGGTTTTCTACATTGCTGAATCCCCGGTATTTTTCGTAAATAATTTCTCCTTTTTTTGCCACGAGAAATTCTCCGCTGAAGTGGCTTCTTTCCAGTACGTCCCGGTAAAAACGCTCCGCTTCATGATAATAATGCTTAAATTCTTCTTCAGGAATTACCGACTGAATGATGGTAGAATCTGCTCCTATATCGGAAACCGTCTTGTCTTTTCTGACTACTGAGAAGTAACATCCGGGGATTATAAATGAAACAAATACGAAATAGAGAATAGTTTTTTTCATCTGGATATGGTCAGAAAATAACGTTGAAGTACAATTACTTATTATTTTCGCGCTGCAATTTTACATATATAATCCATGAGTGACAAAAAAGATACCAGTTATCCCAAAGAAAAGATTAATATTTTATTACTGGAAAATATAAGCGATCAGGCGGTACAAAATTTTAAAAAATCGGGGTATACCTCTATCCGGAAAATGACCGGCGCTATACCGGAGGAAGACCTCATCAGGGAGATCAGGGATGTGCATCTGCTAGGCATCCGTTCAAAATCCCAGATCACGCCTGCGGTATTGCAAGCGGCCAATAAATTACAGGCCATTGGCTGTTTCTGTATAGGTGTCAACCAGGTAAACTTGTCTCAGGCAATGGCCAACGGCGTGGCGGTATTTAACGCACCTTATTCAAACACCCGTTCCGTTGCGGAGTTGGTCATCGGGTTGTTTATTATGCTTATCCGTCGTATTCCCGACAAAAATAAGGCTGCACATGAAGGCATCTGGCTGAAGGAATCCAAAGGAAGCTATGAACTACGGGGCAAAACGTTAGGAATCATCGGGTATGGTAACATAGGCGCCCAGGTAAGTGTTTTGGCAGAGGCGCTGGGGATGCACGTGGTTTTTTATGATGTTGTCACCCGTTTGCCTCTGGGGAATGCACACCCGAAGAAAAGTATGAAAGAAGTACTGCAGGTGGCGGATATCGTGACGTTGCACGTTCCCCAGACCCCTCAGACAAAAAATATAATCAATGCCAATACCCTAAAACACTTTAAAAAAGGGTCTATCCTGGTGAACTATGCCCGCGGGCAGGTAGTGGACTTAGAAGCGCTTTCGCTGGCCTTGAAAAGCAAGCAACTCTCGGGCGCGGCCGTGGATGTATTCCCTATTGAACCGGAAAAGAATGGAGACCGCTTTCTTACGCCGTTGCAGAACCTGTCGAATGTAATCCTGACTCCCCATATCGGGGGCTCCACGGAAGAGGCGCAGGCTAATATCGGCGATGATGTAAGCAATAAACTGATTAATTACCTTGAGGCAGGCATTACTACCGGTTCCCATACCATACCCGAGCTGGCCATGCCACTCCAGGAAGGAGCACATAGAATACTTCATATTCACAAAAATGTTCCGGGAGTACTCTCCCAAATCAATACACAATTGTCTTCGCATCATATCAATATCCTGGCGCAGTACTTAAAGACCAATGACGCCATCGGTTATGTGGTATTAGATTTAAACAAAAACCTTTCCCGTGAGGCGATGACCCTGTTAAAGAACATCAAAGAAACCATTAAAGTGAGGGTATTGTATTAAGGGCTCCGGCCTACACCGGGTATGTCTTTGTGGGACAATAGATGATATCAAATTGACCAGAAAGTGAAAACGGTCCGTTTCCTCTATTTACAAACGGTTACTAATTTTCAACTTCACCATAAATACCGCCTTTCCGCCACGATTGCGTGATTGGAATCAATACCTTTTCGCCTTCTTCCCATAAATAAACAGGATGCCGAAAGGTAATCATACTTTTCTTTTGACATCATGTAAGAATTTATAGGTGAAACAAAAAGTTTTATTT